>NZ_JBJGYM010000006.1:0-233990 GCF_054049995.1 Geodermatophilus sp. SYSU D01106
CCCCCCCCCCCCCCCCCCCCCGCCCCCCCGCGCCCCCCCCCCCCCCCCCCCCCCCCCCCCCCCCCCCCCCCCCCCCCCCCCCCCCCCCCCCCCCCCCCCCGCCCCCGTTCCGGGACCTTCCGCTGGCCGGGAGCCGAGTGGGGCCACGCGCGCGGTCCACCTAGCGTCGGTCGACCGCACCGCGCCCTCGCCGTGGAGGACCGATGAGCACGACCCCCGTGCGCCCGACCGCACCCGGGACGGCGGCCCGCGCCGCCGGCTGGGTCGCGCCGCTCTGCTGGATCGCCGTCCTGCTCGACGGCTTCGACCTCGTCGTCGTCGGCACCGTCGTGCCGACGCTCCAGGAGCCGGAGGAGTACGCCCTCACCGGCACCGGCGCGACCGTGGTGATCACCGTCGGCCTCGTCGGCATGATGATCGGCGCGCTGACCATCGGCACGCTCACCGACCTGGTGGGCCGCCGCAAGGCGCTGATCGGCGCGGTCGTGTCCTTCTCGCTGTTCACGCTGCTGTGCGCCCTCGCGCCGAACGAGACGGTCTTCGGCGTGCTGCGCTTCCTCGCCGGCATCGGCCTCGGCGGCTGCCTGCCGACCGCCATCGCGATGGTCAACGAGTTCAGCCGGTCCGGGCGCAGCGGCCGCGCCACCACGACGATCATGACCGGCTACCACGTCGGTGCCGTCGCCACCGCGGCCCTGGCCATCGCGGTCATCCCCTCGCTGGGCTGGCGGTGGATGTTCGTCATCGGCGCCGCGCCGGCGCTCGTGCTGGTCCCGCTGATGCTGGCGAAGCTGCCGGAGTCGCCCGCGTACCTGCTCGCCGCGGGCCGGCGCGCGGAGGCCGAGGAGGTGGCCCGCGCCAACGGGCTGACGCTGGAGGCCGCGACCGGTCCGGCGACCCCGGCGGAGGCCGGGTCGGGTGCGGCCGCGACGGTCCGGTCGCTGTTCACCGGCGGGTACGCCCGCAACACCCTGGCCATCGGCGTGACCTCGTTCATGGGCCTGCTGCTGGTCTACGGCCTCAACAACTGGCTGCCGACGATCATGCGGGACGCCGGCTACGACCTCGGCGACTCGCTGGCGTTCCTGCTGGTGCTCAACGTCGGCGCGATCGTCGGCCTGCTCGTCGCCGGGACGGTCGCCGACCGCATCGGTGCCCGCCTCGCCGGGATGATCTGGTTCGCCTCGGGCGCGCTGTTCCTGGCGCTGCTGTCGGTGCGGCTGCCCACCACGGGGCTGTACCTGATGTGCTTCCTGACCGGCTGCTTCGTCTTCTCCGCGCAGGTGCTCGTCTACGCCTTCACCAGCGCCAACCACCCCTCGGCGGTGCGCGCGACGGCGCTGGGCTGGTCGGCGGGGGCCGGGCGGATCGGCGCCATCGTGGGCCCGGTGATCACCGGCACGCTGGTGACGGCCGGCATCGCCTTCCCGTGGGGCTTCTACGTCTTCGCCGTCGTCGGGGCGCTGGGCGCGGTGGCGCTGAGCGTCACGCGGGCGCTGCGCACCGCCCGCTGAGGGCGTCCCCCAGCGGGCGGTCCGGTCAGTCGCCCTGGCGGCGGTCCTGCTCGGCGAGGAAGCGCTCGAACTCCGCGCCGATCTCGTCGCCGCTGGGCACCTCGCCGACGCTGCCGAGCAGGTCGCTGCCCTCCCGGGCGGCGGTGAACTGGTCGTACTGCTGCTCGAGGGCGGCGACGACGGCGGTGTTGTCCGAGGAGCGGGCGATCTGCTCGTCGACCTCGGTGCGGTGCTGCTGGGCGGCCTCGCGCAGCGTCTCCGTGGGCAGCAGCAGGCCGGTCAGCCGGCCGACGTGCTCGAGCAGCGTGAGCGTCGCCGCGGGGAAGGTGGCCTGCGCCAGGTAGTGCGGCACGTGCGCGGCCACGCCGAGCGCGTCGACGCCGGCCTCCCCGAGCCGCAGCTCCAGCAGGGCCGAGGCGCTGCCCGGGATCCGCAGGTCACCCCAGTAGACGGGGTAGGACTCGATGAGCGAGCGGCGGGTGGCGTGCGCGGTCACCGTGACCGGCCGGGTGTGCGGCACGGGCATCGGGATGGCCTGCAGCGCCACCACCGACGTCACCCCGAGCTCCTCCACGAGGGAGGTGACGGCGCCGGTGAACGCCTCCCAGCGGTAGTCCGGCTCGGGCCCGTGCAGCAGCAGGAACGGCTCGCCGGAGTCGTCCTCCAGCGCGCTGAGCAGGATCTCCGGGGCGTCGAAGGACTCGTAGCGGTCGCCGGAGAACGACATCCGCGGGCGCCGGGCGCGGTAGTCGACCAGCAGGTCGGCGTCGAGCCGGGCGATCGTGCGGTGCGGCAGCGTCTCGAGCAGGTGCCCGGCCGCCAGCGCCGCCGACGAGGCCGCGTCGAAGTCGCCGGAGAGGGCGTGCAGGAGCACCAGGCCGCGCCGGTGCTCCGGCGCGCCCATCTCCGCCTCGGCGGCGAGGAACGGCTCGGCATCGGGGAGCAGCTCGACGAGCTCCTCCGGTAGCTGCGCCACGGTGGGCACCTCCTGCTGGTCGTCGTCAGCAGGGAGCAGCGCCGGCGGGCGGCGCCGCATTCCCGGCCTCACCCCGCGGCGGGACCCTCCGCCGCGGGCGCCCGGGTGAGCACGGCCCCGTCGTCGCCGCCCGCGACCCGGGCGTGCGTGCCGTCGCCGGCCACCTCCGGGTGGCGGCCGTCGAAGACGTCGCGCACGTACCGGTAGGTGACGGCGATGAGCGCGGCGACCGGCACGCCGAGGAAAGCACCGATGATCCCGGCCAGGCTGCTGCCGGCGGTGACGGCGAGGATGACCACCGCGGCGTGCAGGTTGAACCCGCGGCCCTGGATGATCGGCTGCAGCACGTTGCCCTCGAGCTGCTGCACGAGCAGCACGATCCCGAAGACGATGAGCGCCACGGTGAAGCCCTCGTCGACCAGCGCGATCAGCACCGCGAACGCGCCCGCGACGAAGGCGCCGATGATCGGGATGAACGCGCCGAAGAAGGTCAGCACGGCCAGCGGGATGACCAGCGGCACGTCGAGGATCCACAGCCCCAGGCCGATGAAGAACGCGTCGACGAAGCCGACCAGCGCCTGCTGCTTGATGAACTCCGACAGCGTGGACCACGTCTTCTGCGACAGCGCGGCCACGTGCGGAGCGGCCTTCGGCCCGGCCTGCGCGGCCAGCCACGGCACCCAGCGCGGGCCGTCCTTGATGAAGAAGAAGGCGAGCACCAGGGCCAGCACCAGGTTGATCAGCCCGTTGCCGACGGCGGAGGCCCCGGTCGCGGCGTAGCCGGCGATGTTGGAGGCGTTCGCCTGCACCGAGTCGATCGCCTGGTCGACGTACTGGCCGAGCTGCTCCTCGTCGACGTTGAACGGCGGGCCCTGCAGCCACTGCTGCACCTGCTGCAGGCCGCTGGCGAACTGGTCGGCGAGGTCGGTGACCTGGGCGGCGACCTGCGGGGCGATGACCGCGATGATCCCGCCGATCAGCGCGAGGAACAGCAGCAGGACGAGGGCCGCGGCCAGTGCGGGGGGCCAGCCGTGCCGGCGCAGGAACCGGGTGGGCGGCCACAGCACGGTGGCGAACAGCAGCCCGAGGATGATCGGCAGCAGGATCACCCACAGCCGGCCGAGCACCCACCCGACGACGACGAGCGCCGCGGCGATGAGCAGCAGCTGCGCCGACGCGATCGCCAGCGTGCGGGTGGCCTCCCGCGCCCGCTCGCCGCGCTGCCAGGTGGGCGTGGGCGCCACGGTGGCCCGGTGGTCGCCGGTGCGCGGGTCGCCCTGCCCGCCCTCGCCGGTCAGCTCGGGCACGGGGTGCTCGGACGACCGCCGGCCGCCGTCCCCGCCGGGCGGGCGGACCGCGGGGCCGCCCGCGGCGGACGCGCCGGCCGCTGCGGAGTCCCGGCGTCCGGGAAGGCGGAACCTCATGGACTCCATCGCACCACGGATCACCGGTGCCCACCGGTCGGGCCGGGGTCGGCATCCCGGGGCGCCGACCGGGTACGGAGGGCCTGCCGGGGACCCCGCCCCGGTCCGTCCCGAGAGGTCCCGCCATGCCCGAGGTCCCGCAGCCGGTCACCGACAACAGCGTCAAGGTGCGGCAGCTGTCGCACTACCAGTTCAGCTGGATCGCCGGCGAACCCGGCAAGCCCGGCACCTACACCCTGCAGCTGGTCCTCGACCAGGGCGCGTGGGAGGAGGTCCTCACCCTCGACCCCGACGACGCCGACAACCTGCAGGACCTGCTCACCAACACCGAGACCGTCCACTACGACATCGAGCGCCGGGTGCTGATGTTCGGCGTGACGAGGACCGGCTCCTGACGGCCCGGGCACGGCCCCGGCGCCCGCGCACGGGGCGCTAGCGTCGGGGTCGTGCCCAGGACCGCCACCGCCGACCGTGTCGACCGACCCGCCCTGCTGGAGTTCCTCCGCCCGCGGCACCACGCCGTGCTGCTCACCCGCCGCCGCGAGGGCGGCGTCCAGATGTCCCCGGTGACCTGCGGCGTCGACGCCGAGGGCCGGGTCGTCGTCTCCACCTACCCGCAGCGCGCGAAGGCCCGCAACGCCCGCCGCGACCCCGCCGTCTCCCTCTGCGTGCTCTCCGACGACTTCGACGGCCCCTGGGTGCAGCTCGACGGCACCGCCGAGGTCCTCGACCTGCCCGACGCGCTCGAGCCGCTCGTCGAGTACTTCCGCTCCATCAGCGGCGAGCACCCCGACTGGGACGAGTACCGGGCGGCGATGACGCGGCAGGGCAAGTCACTGCTGCGCGTCACGATCGACTCCTGGGGGCCGGTGGCCACCGGCGGCTTCCCGCCGGATCTCGACGCCGGCTGAGACGGCGCGCCGGGCAAGCCCAGGAGCTTGCCTCCGCGCCGCGGGAGGGCGACCCTCCCTGCGTGCCCCTGGCCCTGGCCTGCGCCCCGCTGACCGGCGGCGTCCCCGCTCCGCCGCCGGAACTGGGACCGGCCGCCCGGCCGCTGGGGGAGGGGTGGGCCGCGCCGGCCGCGGGGCCCGCCGCGGCGGTCGAGGCCGTCGCCGCGCTCGTCCGCCGCGGCGGCTGGCGGATCGGGGTGGGTGCGGCACCGGGTGACGACGACGGCCCGGTGGCGCTCGCCGCCCGCCGCGCGCTCGAGGCGGCCTCCCGGCGGCCGGCGCGGCTGGCGGTGCGCGGGACCGACGCCGGCGCCGCCGCCGACGCCCAGGCGGTGCTCGCCGCGCTCGCCGTGCTGCTGGCCCGCCGCAGCGACGCGGCCTGGGCCGCCGTGGACCTCGTCGCCGCGGGCGGCACCCGGGCCGCGGCGGCGTCGGCGCTCGGGATCTCCCGCCAGGCGGTCGCCCAGCGGCTGGCGGCCGGCGGCTGGGACCTGGAGCAGGAGCTGCGCCCCGCCGCCGCCCGGCTGCTGGCCCGTGCCGCCGGCTGACCGCCCGCGCGGGGGACACCGCCGCGCGTCGCGGTGCGGTGATCGGCGAGGATGGACCGTCCGGAACACCCCCGACCGGAGGTCCGCCGTGCCCGAGCAGCCCCAGCGCAACGCCGAGCTCCTCGGCATCTACGTCAACGACCACCTGGCCGCGGCCACCGGCGGCATCGAGCTGGTGGGCCGCATGATCGGCGTGCACCGTGGCAGCCGCTGGCAGCAGCCCCTGGAGCAGCTGCGCGACGAGCTGTACGAGGAGCGCGCCGCCCTGCGCCGGGTCACCGAGGTCCTCGGCATCCCGGTGCGGCAGTACAAGCAGGTCGGCGTGTGGCTCGCCGAGAAGGTGACCCGCGCCAAGCTCAACGGCCGGCTGCTGTCGCGCTCGCCGCTGTCGGACCTCGTCGAGTTCGAGTTCCTGGCGTCGGCGGTGCGCGGCAAGCGCAGCGGCTTCGAGACCCTGCGGATCGTCTCCGAGGTCGACGGCCGCCTCGACGGCGCCGAGCTCGACCGGCTCATCGACCAGGCGCACCGCCAGTACGAGTGGCTCACCGACGCCCGCCGCGAGATCGCCGCCGCCACGTTCGGCGGCCGGCCGGAGGCGGCCGTCCCCAGCGACGTCGACTGAGGGCTGGTAGCAACGACGCCATGTGCCACGACCCCGCCAGCCGCCCGCCCGCACCGCCTCGGACGGGGGAGGTCGGCGGCTCCGGGCTGACCACGCTGACCGCGGCCGACGGCACCCGGCTGTCGGCCGCCTGGGCACTGCCGGCCGACGTCGCCGCGGCCGGGGCGGGCGTCGTCGTGCTGCCCGACATCCGCGGCCTGCACCCCTACTACGTCGCTCTGACCGAGCGGTTCGCCGAGGCCGGGCTGCCCGCCGTCGCGATCGACTGGTTCGGGCGCACCGCCGGCGTCGCCGCGACCGGCACCCGCGACGCCGACTTCGACTGGCAGACGCACATCCCGCAGACCACGCCCGCGGGCATCGACGCCGACCTCTCCGCCGCCGTCGCCGAGCTGCGCGCCCGCACCCGCCCCGACCTCCCCGTGCTCACCGTCGGGTTCTGCTTCGGCGGCAGCCACTCCTGGCGGCAGGCCGGCGGGGACCTCGACGTCGCCGCCTGCGCCGGGTTCTACGGCCGGCCGGCCATGGTCGGGGACGCCGCCGTCCGCGCCACCCGGCCCACGCTGATGCTCATCGCGGGGGCCGACGCCGCGACGCCGGTGGAGGAGCAGCTGGCGCTCGCGGAGACGATGCGCTCGGGCGGGGCCGACGTCGAGACCGCCGTCTACGACGGCGCGCCGCACTCCTTCTTCGACCGCGCGGCCCCCGAGTGGGGCGAGGCCTGCCAGGACGCCTGGCGGCGGATCCTCGCGCTGGCCGACCGGGTGGCCGCCGGGGCGGCACGGTGAGCGGGCCGGGCGGGGAGCCGATCGAGGAGGGCGTCCTCGAGCTGGCCCGCCGGGTCTTCGACCTCGCCCGCGCCGGGCACACCGAGGAGCTCGCCGCCTACGTCGACGCCGGCGTGCCGGTCGACCTGACCAACGAGAAGGGCGACACCCTCCTCGTCCTGGCCGCCTACCACGACCACCCCGACACGGTGGCCGCCCTGCTGGCCCGCGGCGCCGACCACGGCCGGGCCAACGACCGCGGGCAGACGGCGCTGGCCGCGGCCGTGTTCCGCCGCTCGGAGGCCGGCGTGCGGGCGCTGCTGGACGCCGGCGCCGACCCCGACGCCGGGGGGCCGAGCGCCCGCGAGACCGCCGCCTTCTTCGAGCTGCCGGAGATGGCCGCGCTGCTGGACCGCGACACCCGCTGACGCCGGCCGCGCCACCCGGCGCGCCGTGACACCCTGGTCGCGCCCGCGGCACGGTCGCCCCGGGCGGCACCGGACGGGGGAGGGGGACCCATGGCCGCTCAGCAGCACCTGCCCGGACCGGGCGCGGACCGGGCCCGCGGCGGGAGCACCCGCCTCACCCCCACCGACGAGGAGGCCCTCGTCGCCGCTGCCCTCGACGCCGTGGCGGTCGATCCCGACGCCGCCGTGACGGCACCCGAGCCGGCCGCGGCCGGACCGGCCGAGGCCGAGCCCGCCGGGCCGGGCGGGCTGCTGTCCGGCGCGCTGCCCCGCTGGCTGGTGCTGCTCGTGGGCGCCGCGGCCGCGACGATCGCCGTCGCCGGGGTGCGCGAGATCGCCTGGCTCGTCGCGCCGGTGATGCTCGCGCTGGTCGTCGTCGTCGCGCTCATGCCCGTCCAGCGCTGGCTGCTGCGGCACGGCGTGCCCCGGGCGGCCGCGGCCACCGTCCTGCTGCTGCTCGTGTGGGGCGTGCTGCTGGGGCTGGGCTCGCTCCTGGTGGTGGCGATCGCCCAGTTCGCCGTCCTGCTGCCCGACTACGCGCCGCAGTTCGCGGTGCTGCTCGACAACGCCGTGGAGCGGCTCGACGAGGCCGGGCTGTCCTCGACCCAGATCCAGGAGCTCGTCGACCGCTTCGACTACGGCCAGCTCGTCGGGCTCGCCACCGACCTGCTGACCCGGGTCACCGACACCGCGACCACGCTGGTGCTGCTGCTGTCGGCGATGGTCTTCCTCGCCATCGAGTCCGGGGGCTTCGGCCGGCGGCTGGCGCTGGTGGCCGAGGACCGGCCGCACCTGCCGATCGCGCTGGGCCTGTTCGCCCGCGGCACCCGCTCCTACCTGCTGGTGAGCACCGTGTTCGGCGCCATCGTCGCCGTCGGCGACACGATCGCGCTGGCCATCCTCGACGTGCCGCTGCCGGTGCTGTGGGGCCTGCTGTCGTTCATCACCAACTACGTGCCGAACATCGGCTTCGTCCTCGGCGTCATCCCGCCCGCGCTGCTCGCGCTCCTCGACGGCGGCTGGACCGAGTTCTGGGTCGTCATCGTCGTCTACTCGCTGCTCAACTTCGTCGTCCAGACGCTCATCCAGCCCCGATTCGTGGGTGACTCCGTCGGCCTGTCGATGACGGTCACCTTCCTCGCGCTGCTGTTCTGGGGCTGGGTGCTCGGCGCGCTCGGCGCCCTGCTCGCCATCCCGCTCACGCTGCTGGTCAAGGCGCTCCTGGTCGACGTCGACCCGCGCGGGCACTGGCTCGACGCGCTGCTGCGCGAGGAACCCAGGGCGCCGCGGACCAGCCGCGCGCGGCAGCGCGCCCACGCCCGCCGGGCCGCGCTCGCGTCGGTGCGCGCGATGCACCCGCACTGGCCCGCCCGCCGCGGCTCCGCCGCCGCCGACACGCCGCCCGACCTGCAGGAACACCCCGCCGACACCCGGGCCGCGGGGAATGTCGGACCCCAGGAGGACGTTGATCCACAGTCGGGCGCGGTGCCCGGCAGCACCCCCTGAGGAGGCCCCCGTGAAGGGCGATCGTGTCGAGGTCGTGATCGACGCCGGCGGCAGCACCCGCACCTACGAGATCGAGGCCACCCGCGCCGGCCGGCGGGTGGAGGTCAGCAACGGCCGCGGCGTCGTGGAGGTCACCGAGACCACCCGCGGCGGCACCGCGGTGCGCACCGCGCGGTTCATGTCCGGCCGCGTGCTGGCCCTGGTCGAGCACCCCGCGTCCCGGGCCGGGCTCGACGACGACGAGCCGGTGACGCCGTTGCGGCGCACCGCCTGAGCGCCGCTGCCCGTCCGGGCGTCGGCCAGGAACTCGTCGTCCTGGTCGGGCTGCAGGGCGCGGGCAAGTCCACCTGGGTGCGCGAGCACCTGGGCCGCACGCACGCGGTGGTGAGCAAGGACCACTGGCCGCGGGCGCGGCGGCGCGAGGCCCGCCAGCAGCGGGTCGTCGCCGAGCTGCTCGCGGCCGGGCGCAGTGTCGTCGTCGACAACACCCACCCCTCGCCGGCCGAGCGGGCACCGCTGGTGGCCGCGGCCCGCGCGGCCGGGGTGCCGGTCCGCGCCGTGTGGCTGGACACCCCGCGCGCCACCTGCCTGGCGCGCAACGACGCCCGCGAGGGACGCGCGCGGGTCCCGCCCGTCGGGGTGTACGCCACCCTGGCCCGGCTGGTCCCGCCGTCGACCGACGAGGGCTTCGACCGGGTCGACGTCGTCCGGCCCGGCGACACGGCGCACGGCTGAGGGACGCCGTGTGCGGGCCGGGGGAGCGGTGCGATAGACACTGCAGGCCGTCCGCCCCCGCCCCTGGAGGTCCCGCCCGTGCTGGCCAGCATCGGATACGCCGTCGCCTACACCGCCGTCGGCCTGGTGCTGCTGGCCCTGGGGTACCTGGTCCTCGACCTGCTCACCCCCGGCCACCTGGGCCGGCACATCTACCAGGACCGGTCGGTCAGCGCCGGCATCGTGCTGGCGGCCGGCTTCCTCGCGCAGGGCGCGATCATCTTCACCACCATCTGGACCAACGCCACCTCCGGCTTCGGCCAGGCGCTGCTCTACACCGTGGTCTTCGGGGTGCTCGGCGTGCTGCTGCAGGCCCTCGCCTTCCTGGCCCTCGACCTGCTGACGCCCGGGAAGATGGGCGCGCTGGTCACCGAGGTGGCCTTCCACCCCGCGGCGCTGGTCAGCGCCGCCGCGCAGCTGTCGGTCGCCGCGATCATCGTCGCCTCCATCTGGCCCTGAGCCCCGCCCGCCGGACCCGCGGCAGGCCCACGGCGGGCCCGCCGTAACGTGTCCGGCGCAGCGCGGGCCGCCCCCGGATCCCGGGAGGCGGCCCCCACCCGGAAGGCCGGCGACGACGCCGCCCCACCAGCGAGAGGAACTGCCATGAGCGAGGCCACCCCCCGCGTCGCCATCATCACCGGCGCCGCGCGCGGCATCGGTGCCGCGACCGCCAAGCGCCTGGCCGCCGACGGCTTCGCCGTCGCGGTGCTCGACCTCGACGAGTCGACCACCAAGGACACCGTGGCCGAGATCGAGGCCGCCGGCGGCAGGGCGCTCGGCGTCGGTGCCGACGTCAGCGACGCCGAGCAGGTGCAGGCCGCCGTCGACCGGATCGCCGCCGAGCTCGGCGCCCCCGTCGTGCTGGTGAACAACGCGGGCGTCACCCGCGACAACATGCTGTTCAAGATGACCGAGGTCGACTGGGACGTCGTCATGAACGTGCACCTGCGCGGCTCGTTCCTCATGACCCGCGCCTGCCAGAAGTACATGGTCGACGCGAAGTGGGGCCGCGTGGTCAACCTGTCGAGCGTCTCGGCGCTGGGCAACCGCGGCCAGGCGAACTACTCGACGGCGAAGGCCGGCCTGCAGGGCTTCACCAAGACCCTCGCCATCGAGCTGGGCAAGTTCGGCGTCACCGCCAACGCGATCGCCCCGGGCTTCATCCAGACCGAGATGACCAAGGCGACCGCCGAGCGCATGGGCATCCCCTTCGACGACTTCGTCAAGGGCGCCGCCTCGCAGATCCCGGTGGCCCGCGTCGGCCAGCCCGAGGACATCGCCCACCTGGTGTCGTTCTTCGTCAGCGAGGGCGCGGGCTTCGTCTCCGGCCAGGTCGTCTACGCCGCGGGCGGCCCGAAGGCCTGAGCGCCCGGGCGCCACTGGCGCAGGAGGCACGGACGTACGTCACGCCGGCCGGCGGGCACAGCGCCCCGCCGGCCGGCGTTGCACCAGCCGTGACCGCTCCGCTCCGCCTCGTCGTCCTCGGTGACTCGATCGCGTACGGGACCGGCGCCGCGCGGGTCGAGGACGGCCTCGGCCCGCGTCTCGCGCAGGTCCTGCGCAGCGAGGGCATCGACACCGAGCTCACCGTGCTCGCCGTCCCCGGCGCCGTCTCCCGCGACCTCGCCGCGCAGGTCCGCCGCGCGGCCCCACTGCGCGCCGACCTCGCCGTCGTCGTGGTCGGCGCCAACGACCTCGCCCGCTTCCTCCCCGTCGACCAGGCCACCGCCGCCCTCGGGGCCGCCGTCGCCGACCTGCGCGCCGCCGGCACCGACGTGGTCGTCGTCCCCGCGCCGGACATGTCCAGCGTGCCGTTCGTCCCGCCGGCGTTCCGCCCGACAGTGCAGGCCGCCTGCCGGCTGATGCAGCAGCGGCAGGCCGCCGTCGCCGAGGCGCACGGCGCCGTCGTCGCCCCGGTGGCCGCGGAGGTCGCGGCCTCGTTCACCGCGGAGCCCGGGCTGTTCTCGGCCGACCGGTTCCACCCGTCGTCGGCCGGCTACGCGCGCATCGCCGCGGCCCTCGCGCCGACGGTGCTGGCTGCCGCCCGGGACCGGCGGGAGCGCCGGGCGGCCTGAGCCGCCCGGCGCCCGCGCTCACATGTCGCGGTAGCGCTTCGCGGCCGCGAGCGCCTCGGTGAGCCGGCCGCGGTCCAGGTCGGGGCCGTAGCCGGGGGTGTCGCGCTGGATGCGCCAGCCCTCGGCCAGCGGCCCGAGGTCGACGACGTCGAAGCCCAGCTCGTCGATGAACGACGACACCGTCTCCTTCGCCGACGCGTCGTCGCCGGCGATCGCCAGCGCGCGGCGGTTCGCCGTGCCCGGCGGGGTGCGGCGGGCGGTGATGTCGGCGGCGTAGATGTGGTTGAACGCCTTGACCACGCGCGAGGTGGGTAGGTGCGCCTGCAGCAGCTCGGCGGTGGTGGTCGACTCGTCGTCGAGCTCGGCGATCTGCCCGTCGCGCTCCGGGTAGTAGTTGTTGGTGTCGATGACGACCTTGCCGGCCAGCGGCTGGACCGGGACGTCGCCGACCGCCTTGAGCGGCACCGTGACGACGACGAGGTCGCCGGCCGCGCCTGCCTCCTCCGCGGTGGCCGCGCGCACCGACCCGCGCCGCGACGGGCGGGCCTCGATCCGGTCGACCAGGTCGGCCAGGGTCTCGGGGCCGCGGGAGTTGGACAGGACCACGTCGTAGCCCGCGTCGGTCGCTGCCTGGGCGAGCGCCGTGCCGATGTGGCCGGCGCCGATGATGCCGAGAGTCGTCATGCCTGCGGCCAACGCGACCGCCCGCCCGTCATTCCCGCTCGAGGGTCTGGACTACTCGCGGTCGAGCGCGTCGGCGAGCAGCTCGGCGAGGTGGCTGCCCGGGCGGTCGGCCAGCGCGTCGAGCTGGGTGCGGCAGGAGAACCCGTCGGCCAGCACGACGGCGTCCGGTCCCGCCTCCCGTACCGCGGGCAGCAGCTGCTGCTCGGCGATCGCCACCGACACGTCGTGGTGGCCCTTCTCCACGCCCCAGTTCCCGGCCAGGCCGCAGCAGCCGCCGAGCCGGGTGACCGTGGCGCCCGCCGAGCGGAGCAGGCGCTCGTCGGCCGCCCACCCCATCACCGCGTGGTGGTGGCAGTGCGGCTGCGCGACCACCTCGACGCCGGCCAGCGACGGCGGCGTCCAGCCCTCGGTGGCCCCGAGCAGCTCGGCGAGCGTCCGGGTGCCCGCGGCGACCCGTGCCGCGGCCGGGTCGTCGAGCAGCTCGACGGCGTCCGAGCGCAGCGCCGCGGTGCACGAGGGCTCCACGCCCACGATCGGGACGCCGGCGTCGGCCAGCGGCGCGAGCCGCCGCACCGTGTCGCCGAGGATGCGCCGGGCGGTGTCGAGCTGGCCGGTGGTGATCCAGGTGAGGCCGCAGCAGGTGTCGTCGCCGGGCACCTGCACCGCGTAGCCGGCGTCCTCGAGCACCCGCGCGGCCGCGTGCGCCACGTGCGGGGCGAAGTGGTCGGTGAAGGAGTCCACCCACAGCGCCACCGGCGCGCCGTCCTGCCGGCCCGGCGTCCACGTCTGGCGGAACGTGCGCGGCGCGAAGGAGGGCAGGTCGCGGCGCTGGTCGACGCCGGCGCCCCACCGCGCGAGCCGCCCGCCGACGCGGGACCGCAGCACGGCGTTGACCAGCCGCGGCGCCCGGGCGGCCAGGTCGGACCACATCGGCAGCTTGCCCAGCGTGTAGTGCGACAGCGGCCGCAGCCGGCGGCGGTAGCTCTGGTGCAGCACCTCGGCCTTGTAGCTGGCCATGTCCACGCCGGTCGGGCAGTCGCGCGAGCACCCCTTGCACGACAGGCACAGGTCCAGCGCCGCGTGCACCTCCGGCGAGCGCCAGTCCCGCACCGGCCCGCCCGGGGCGAGCATCTCCTGCAGCACGCGAGCGCGGCCGCGGGTGGAGTCCTTCTCCTCGCGGGTGGCCGGGAACGACGGGCACATCACCGCGACGCCGGACGGGTCGGCCCGGCACTTGCCGACGCCGGTGCAGCGGTGCACCGCGTTGGACAGGTCGCCGTCGTCGTGGCGGTAGAGCAGCGCGAGGCCCTCCCGCCTGCGCGGCGCGGCCGCGACCCGGATGTCGGCGTCGAGCGGCGCGGGGCGCACCAGCACGCCGGGGTTGAGCACGTCGCTCGGGTCGAACAGGCCCTTGACCCGCGCGAAGAGGTCCAGCGCGGCGGGGGAGTACATGGTCGACAGCAGCTCGCTGCGGGCCCGGCCGTCGCCGTGCTCGCCCGACACCGACCCGCCGTAGCGGGCGACCAGCCGGGCGGCCTCCTCCACGAAGGCGCGGTAGGCGGCCCGGCCCCGGTCGGGCTCGCGCCCGAACGGGAAGTCGATGCGCACGTGCACGCAGCCGTCGCCGAAGTGCCCGTAGGGGACGCCCTGCAGCCCGTGCTGCTCGAGCAGCGCGTCGAACTCCCGCAGGTAGGACCCCAGCGAGGTCACCGGGACGGCGGCGTCCTCCCAGCCGGCGTGCGCGGGCCGGCCGTCGGAGGTGCGCGCGGCGAGGCCCGCGCCGTCCTCGCGGATGCGCCAGATCGCCGCGGCGTGCGCGACGTCGGTGACCACCATGCTGTCGAGCGCGCCGGCGTCGGCGACCACCCGCGCGCCGGTGGCCGCCACCTCGTCGACGGTGTCGCCGGTGACCTCGACGATCAGCCACCCGGCGCCCTTCGGCAGGTCCGGGACGACGGCGGCCGGCACGTCGCGCAGCCGCTGCACGATGCGCTCGTCGAGGCCCTCGACGGCGGTCGGCCCGTGCCGCAGCAGGCCGGGGGTGGCGTCGGCGGCGTCGGCCATCGACGGGTAGCCCAGCACCACCAGGCCGCGGTACGGGGCGTCGGCGACCAGGCGCACCGTGGCGCCGAGGACGACGGCGAGGGTGCCCTCGCTGCCGACCAGCGCGCGGGCGACGTCGAAGCCGTGCTCGGGCAGCAGGTGCTCCAGCGAGTAGCCCGACACCTGGCGGCCGAAGGTGCCGAGCTCGGTGCGGATGGTGGAGAGGTCGCCGGCGACGAGGTCGCGCAACCCGTCCAGGCCGGTCACCGGTGAGCCGGAGGTCAGCCGCAGCCGCTGCCCGGTGCCGGTGACGACGTCGAGGCCCACGACGTTGTCCGACGTCCGGCCGTAGCCCAGCGCCCGCGAGCCGCAGGCGTTGTTGCCGATCATCCCGCCGATCGTGCAGCGGTTGGAGGTGCTCGGGTCGGGCCCGAAGCGCAGCCCGTGCGGGCGGGCGGCGGCCTGCAGCCGCGACTGCACGACGCCCGGGTCGACGACGGCGGTGCGCGCCTCGGCGTCGATCGCGTGCACGCGGGACAGGTACCGGCTGGTGTCGACGACGACGCCGGTGCCCACGGCGTTCCCGGCGATCGAGGTGCCGGCCCCGCGCATGGTCAGCGGGACGCCGAGCTCGCGGCACACCGACAGCGCCGCCACGACCTCGTCGGCGTCGCGCGGCCGGACGACGGCCTGCGGCAGCACGCGGTAGAGCGAGCCGTCGGAGGAGTACAGCGCCCGGGCCAGGCCCGAGTCGTCGACGTCGCCGATGCCGGCCCGGCGGAGCGCTGCGGAGACCTCGGTGGGGGGCGCGTCGACGGTCGTCACGCGCCCAGTGTCCCCGGTGCCGCCCACGGCGTGGACGGCACCGGGGAGGAGTGCGTCTCTCCGGCTCAGTCCTCGGTGGGCGGCTCGTCCTTGCCGGACTCCTCCGCCTCGTCGGCCTCCTCCTTGGTGTGGTGCACCGCGCCGTCGGCGTGCTCCGGCGGGCCGTAGACCGTGTAGAGGACCAGCGGGTTCGGCCCGGTGTTGAGGAAGTTGTGCTTCGTCCCGGCCGGGACGACGACCAGGTCGCCCTGCGCCACCTTCTTGGTGGACCCGCCGACCTTCGCCTCACCGACGCCGCTGACGAAGGTGAGGATCTGGTCGATGTCCTCGTGGACCTCCTCGCCGATCTCCCCGCCCGGCGGGATGGTCATGACGACGAGCTGGGTGTTCTTCCCCGTCCACAGCACCCGGCGGAAGTCGGGGCTCTCCTCGGCGACGGTCGCGATCGTGAAGTGGATGACGGACGCCATCGACGCGCACCTCCTGGTCCTCGCGGCACCCGTGCGGTGCCTCCCGGGACCTCCTGCCCCCGACCCGCGCAGAGCATGCGTGCCGACGTCCCCCGGACGGCTGTGATCGGCGCCGCTGCCCTGCTACGGTGACGCCACGTCGGTTCGGATGTCCAACTGACGCCCGTCGATCCCCTGGGGGCGCGCGTGTCCCGCTCGGTCCAGCAGGCTCCTCCCGCAGCGCCGCCGGCCCCCGCGCCGGCGGTCCAGCGGCGCACGCTCGCTGTCGTCGCCACCAGCACGCTCCTCGTGCTGGCCGCCTTCGTCACCCCGCTGGCCACCACGGTGTCCACCGCGCGCGACCTCGGCACCGGTCCCGGCGGGCAGGCGTGGCTGCTCTCGGCGATGAGCGTGGGGCTCGCCGCGGCGCTGCTGGTGGCCGGGTCGGTCGCCGACGACGTCGGGCGGCGGCTGGTCTTCACCGCCGGCCTGGTGCTGCTCGCCGCCGGCGCCGGCCTGACCGCCGCGGCCGGGAGCACCGGTGTCTTCGTGGCCGGGCGGCTGGTCGAGGGCGTCGGCGGCGCCGCGGTGCTCGCCTGCTCGCTCGGCCTGATCGCGCAGGTGTTCCCGCTCGGGCCGGCCAGGGCGCGCGCCGCCGCGGTGTGGGGCGCGGCGCTGGGCGCGGGCACCGGCGTCGGCGGGCTGGCCGCGGTGGTGCTCGACGGCGACGACGGCTGGCGCGCCACGCACGTCGCCACCGCCGCCGTCACGCTGCTGCTCGCCGTCGCCGCGCGCCTCCTGCTGCCGGAGTCCCCGCGCCCGCGCCGGCCGCGGGTCGACGTCGCCGGGCCCGTGCTGCTGGTCGCCGCCGTCACCTGCCTGCTCGTCGGCCTGGTCGCGCCGCGCAGCGGTGCCGGCGCGCTCCCGACGGCGGTGCTGCTGGGCGGCGGCGCGCTGCTGGCCGCCGGGTTCGTGCTGGCCGAGAGCCGGGTGCGCAGGCCGATGGTCGACCTCGGCCTGTTCCGCGTCCGGGGGTTCACCGCCGCGCTGGTCGGCGCCATGGTCACCGGCGCGGCCACGGTCGGGCTGATGTCCTTCCTCGCCACCGTGCTGCAGCGCGGCCTGGGCGAGAGCCTCCTGGCGACGACGGTGCTCGTGCTGGTGTGGTCGGCGGTGGCCACGGCGACGTCGGTGGGCCTGCGCTGGCTCCCCGCCGTCGACGGGCGGCTGCTGCTGGCCGCCGGGCTGGCCCTCTCGGCCGCGGGCCTGGCCGCCCTCGCCGTGCTCGACGTGGACTCCACCGCGGTGCGTCTGCTGCCCGGGCTGCTGGTGCTCGGCGTGGGCTACGGCGTGGCGAACGCGGCGCTCGGGCGGGAGGCGGTGGCGCACGTGCCGGCGGAACGGGCCGGCATGGGCAGCGGCGCGAACAACACGGCGCGCTACCTCGGCGCGGCGGTGGGCGCGACGCTGGTCGTCCTGCTGGTCACCGCGGGCGACCCCGCGGGCACCGCGGCCGGGCTGCTCGCCGGGTGGGACGCCGCGGCGCTCGCGGGTGCGGCGCTCAGTGCCGCCGGCGCGCTGGCGGTGCTGGCGCTGCGACCGGCGCGCCGCTGACGGCGGCCCCGGCGACCTGCGCGTCCACGGCCACGTCCGGAGCGTGCGCCCGCCGCAGCCGGAGCAGGCCGACGCCCACCAGCGCGGTGGCCGTCCCGGCCGCGGCGGCCGCGACGGCGAGCACCGACAGGACGCCGGCCGCGGCGAGCGCCCCGACGACGGCGGTCTCCACCGCCACGGTGGCCCACACCGCCGCGGCGGCGGTGCGGTCGGCCGCCGCGATGCCGTTGTAGAGCAGCAGCTGGGCCAGCGCGAGCAGCGTGCCGGCGGCGGTGAACACCCAGGTCCAGCCGCCGAGGTGGGCGCCGTAGGCGGCGCCGCCGACCAGCGGCAGCGCGGCCGCGCCGAGCACCGCGGTGGCCAGCGTGAGCAGCCCGCCGACCGCCGCGACGACGCCGAGCGCCGCGGGCAGCGCCTGCCGCCGCGACGCCGGGTCGGCGAGCCGGGGGAGGAGCACGACGCCGACGCCCTGCGGCAGCCAGTAGGCCACCTTGGCGAACACCGCCCCGACGGCGTACTCGCCGGCCTGCGCCGCCGGCAGGTGGTGGCGCGCCAGCAGCAGGTCGAGGTTGACCAGCAGGACCAGCCCGAGCAGCGCGCCCGCCGCCCGGGCCGCCGAGCGCGCCGGGCCGCGCAGGCCCCGCGACACCCCCGGCCGCCCGCAGCCGAGCCACGACACCAGCGCGCCGGCCGCGCACCCGGCCGCCATGCCCGCCAGCGCCGCCGCCGGCGTGCCGCCCGCGAGCAGGCTGGTCACGGCTCCGGCCCACTTGAGCCCGCCGAAGGAGACGAACACCGCGGCCAGGCGGCCGTGCCGGCCGGTGCCCTGCAGGATGCCGTCGTACCCGCCGACCAGCGTCTGCGGCACCAGCGCGACGGCCAGCCAGACCGCGCCGGCAGCCCCGGGCAGGCGCAGCACCGACACCACGAGCGGCACGGCGGCCAGCGCGACCAGACCGACGGCGACGCTCGCGGCCAGCGCGGTGGCGTGCAGCCGCGGGACGGCCCGCGCCGCCGCCGACGCCGGGTGCCGGCCCAGGTGCAGCGCGGCCGCCGTCTGCAGCCCGGTGGCCGGCACCGACCCGACCAGCAGCACGCCGAGGAGCGCGGCCAGCTCGCCGTAGGACTGCGGGGTGAGCGCCCGGGCGGCGAGCACGGTGACGACGTAGGCCAGGCCGCTGACCAGCAGCAACGAGCCGGACACGAGCGCCGCCGGGACCGCGCCCGCTCCCGCGGGCCGGGCCGGCGCGGCTCCCTCCTGCGGGTGTCGCGGGCGGGGGAGGCTCACGCCGCCCACCTACCCTGCGGGGGACCTGCGGCCGGGCGCGGGCCGGCGGACGGGGACGGAGGGCGGGCGTGGACGACTGCGTGCTGCCCGACCGGTCGCCGTGGCCGGCCCGCTGGCTGGCGCTCGCCGTCGCGCTGCTCGTGAGCGCCCCGGCGCTGGCGCCCGGCCACGTGCTGCTCGGCGACCTCGTCTCGGTGCCGCGGCTCGACCTCGACCTCGACGCGCTCGGCCTGTCCGGCGCCCTCCCGCGCGCCGTCCCCGCCGACGGCGCGACCGCGCTGCTCACCGCGGTGCTGCACGGCGCACTGGTGCAGAAGGCGCTCCTCGTCACCACCGTGTACGCCGCCGTGCTGGGGGCCGCCCGCCTGGTGCCGCCCGGCCCCGGCGGGCGCCGCGGGCTGGCCGGCGCGGTGGCGGGTCTCGCCTACGGCTGGAGCCCCTACCTGGCCGAGCGGCTGCTGCTCGGCCAGTGGACCCTGCTGCTCGCCTGGGCGGCCCTGCCCTGGGTGGTGCGGGCGGGGGTGCGGCTGCGCGCCGGCGAGCCGGGCGCCCTGCCGCGGCTGGTGCTCGCCCTGGTGCCGGCGGTCCTGAGCCCCACGGGCAGCCTGCTCGCCGCCGGCGCGGTGCTCGCGGGCACCGGCCGGAGAGGCGCCGGGCGGGCCCTCGCGGCGGTCGCGCTCCTGTCGGCGCCGTGGGTGGTCGCCGCCGTGCTCAGCCCGGCGGCCGGCACGTCGGACCCGGCCGGCGTCGCCGCGTTCGCCGCCCGCGGCGAGAACTGGGGTGGCCCGGTGCTCGCCGTGCTCGGCACCGGCGGCCTCTGGAACGCCGCGGCGGTGCCGCCGTCCCGCGCCTCGGCCCTCGTCCCCGTGGTCACGGCGCTGCTGCTGGCCCTCGCGGTCGCCGGCTGGGCCGCCCGCGCGGTGCGGGCCGGCACCGGGACGCGGCTGCTCCTCCTCGGCGCGGCCGGGCTGCTGCTGGCCCTCGCCGGCGCGCTCCCCGGCGCCTCGGCGCTGCTCGAGGCGGCCGTCGCGACCGTGCCGGGCGCCGGCCTGCTGCGCGACGGGCAGAAGTGGGCGGCCTGGCCCGCCCTGCCGCTGGCCGTGGGCGCCGGGCTCGGCGCCCGCCGGGCGTACGCGGCGCTGCGGGACCTGCTGCCCGCGGCCGGCGCCCGGGCGGTCGCCGCCCTCGCGCTGCTCCTGCCGCTGGTCGCCGTCCCCGACCTGGCATGGGGCGTCGGCGGGCGGCTGCAGCCGGTGGCGTGGCCCGCCGACTGGCAGGCCGTGCGCGAGGTGCTCGCCGACGACGACGCGCCGGGCGACGTGCTGGTCCTGCCGGCCGGCGTCTACCGCGCCTTCGACTGGAACGACCGCCGCCCCCAGCTCGACCCGGCCGCGCGCTGGCTGCCCCGGCCGGTGGTCGCCGACGACACCCTGCGGGTCGACGGCGAGCCGGTGCGCGGCGAGGACACCCGCGCCCGTGCCGTCCTGGCGGCCGCCGGCGACCCGGCGGAGCTGGCCCGCCTCGGCGTCGGCTGGGTGCTGGTGGAACGCGGCACGCCCGGCCCGGAGGTGCCCTCCGCGGTGGCCGGGCTGCCCGTGGCGTTCGCCGGTGACGACCTGGTGCTGCACCGCGTGCCGGGCGCGGTCGAGGGCCCCCGGCCGGCGGCCGGCCGGGCAGCCGCGGTGATCGCCGCTCACGGCCTCGCGCTGGGGATCGCCGGGGCCTCTGCGTTGTGGATCACCGTGCGGGCGTCTACGGTGGCGCTCCGTCGTCGCCCTCCGGAGAAACGAGTGACCGCGTGAAGACCCTCCTGGCCGTGCTCCTGTCCCTCGGCGCCGGTGCGGCCGTCGGTGCCGCCGCCGTCGCGGGCGTCACCGCCGTCGTGAACCCGGACACCTCCGCGGTGGAGCAGAGCGACCAGCAGCCGATCGACGTCCTCGACTACGGCACCCGCGGCTGACCCGGTGCCGGCGTCCGCCCGCGCGGACGCCAGCACCGCACCCCAGCCCCGCACGCTCGAGTCCCAGTCCAGCCCGGCCGCGTGCCGGGCCGCGGCCGTCCCCATCGCGGTGCGGCCGCCCTCGTCCTCCAGCAGGCGCCCGACCGCGTCGGCGAGCCCGTCGAGGTCGTCGACCAGCAGGCCCGTGCGGCCGTCGAGCACCGACTCGTTGAGCCCGCCCGCCGAGCGGTAGCCCACCGTGGGCGTCCGGTGCGTGCCGGCCTCGGTGACCACCAGGCCCCAGCCCTCCTTGACCGACGGGCACAGGTGCACCCACGCCCGGGCGAGCTCGGCGTGCTTGGCGGGCTCGTCGAGGAAGCCGTGGAACTCCACCCGGCCGGCGACGCCCAGGCGCTCTGCCTCGGCGCGCAGCCGCTCGTCCCACCAGCCCTCGCCGACCACCGACAGCGTGAGGTCCGGGTACCGCCCGGAGAGCCGGGCGAGCACCTCGAGGGCGTGCTCGACCCGCTTGTGCGGGACGAGGCGGCCGAGCACGACCAGCCGCGGCGTCGCCGAGCGGCGCACCGCCACGCGCGGCGCCGGCTCCACGCCGTTGGGCACCACCGCGACCCGCCCGGGCGCGACGCCCAGGCCGGCGAGCTCGGTGCGCGTCGCCTCCGAGACGGTCACGTAACGGGAGCGCCGGTAGACCCAGGGCGCCAGCCGGGACTCCAGCCACCAGCCCACCGCGCCGCCGAGCCGGCCGAAGACGATCGGCCACTGCTCGCGGTGCACGTGGTGGACGAGCACCACGACCGGCGCCCGGGTGACCAGCGGGCTGCAGAACGGCAGGCCGTTCTGCACGTCGACCACCAGCCGCGGACGGCGGCGCGCGACGTGCAGCAGCGCCCGCGGGTAGACGCCGAGGCGCCCGCCGCGGCGGACCACCCGCACGCCGCGGACGACCTCCTCGCGCGGCGCCCGGCCGTGCGCGGCGCAGAACAGCTCGACGTCGAGCCCGGCGGCCGCCAGCCCCTCGGCGACGCGGTGCACGTACCGTTCCGACCCGCCGCCCTCCGGGTGGCTGTCGTCACGCCAGTTGACGAACACGACGTCGGCCGGCGGTCGTCGGCGGCGGGAGACGCAGATCACCCGCGGCACGATACAGACGGGTACCGGCCATTCCACCCGCCCGAATGGTCGACAGAGGAGGCGCGCAGAGAATGGACCGCTCGGCCACCCTGCGCCGGTCCGTCCGGCTGTTCCGGGCGTTCCTGCGCGAGCAGACCGACCCCGACACCTTCTACGGGGTGCTGGCCGAGGACTCCGTGCGGCAGCTGGCGCGCTGGGCCGACCTCGACGGCGC
Organism: Geodermatophilus sp. SYSU D01106; assembly: GCF_054049995.1. Classification (NCBI taxonomy): domain Bacteria; kingdom Bacillati; phylum Actinomycetota; class Actinomycetes; order Geodermatophilales; family Geodermatophilaceae; genus Geodermatophilus; species Geodermatophilus sp. SYSU D01106. The sequence goes on from NZ_JBJGYM010000006.1 coordinate 21,832, forward strand.
GACCGTGCTCGACGTCGGTGGCGGGCCCGGCTACTTCGCCCGCGAGTTCCGCGCGGCGGGGGCCACCTACGTGGGCCTCGAGCCCGACGCCGGCGAGATGGCCGCCCGCGGGGAGCCCGAGCCCGGCACGCTGCGGGCGAGCGGGGAGGCGCTGCCGGTGCGCAGCGGCGCGGTCGACGTCTGCTACTCGTCCAACGTGCTCGAGCACGTCGCCCGCCCGTGGGTGATGGCCGACGAGATGGTGCGGGTGACCCGGCCCGGCGGCACGGTGCTGGTCTCGTTCACGCCGTGGCTGTCGCCCTGGGGCGGGCACGAGACGGCGCCGTGGCACTACCTCGGCGGCGGCTACGCGCGCCGCCGCTTCCGCCGGCGCACCGGCCGCGAGCCGAAGAACCGGTTCGGGGAGTCGCTGTTCGCCGTGTCCGCCGGGGGGCTCGTCCGGTGGGCGCGGCGCTGCCCCGACGCCGACCTGCTCGCGGTGTTCGCCCGCTACCACCCGTGGTGGGCCGGCTGGGTCGCCCGCGTCCCGGGGCTGCGCGAGATCGCGTCGTGGAACGTCGTCGTGGTGCTCCGCCGACGGGAGCGGTGACCACCGGTAACGGGCGGTATCGGCCCGCGTGACGATGGTGGTACGCGCCGGTATCCCCTGGACGGGGGAGCGGTACCGGCGGGAACCGGCCGGGTTTGGCGCGTGACCTACCCGACAGTAGTGTGACCCGCGCCGCGACGCCGGACCGGTCGTCGCACCCCTCGAGGAGGTCCCTCCGCATGCGTCGTCGTGGTCTCGGTCTCGGCCTGGTGGCCGTGGGTGCCGTCCTCCTGGGCGCCGCCCTGGCGATCCGGCTGTTCCTCGCGCCCGACCTGGTCCGCCTGCCGCTGGACCAGTCCGCGTCGGCCACGGCGTCGGGCAGCGACGTCACCTACCTCGACTTCTCCACCCTCGAGGAGGTCGACGGCGTCGACGCCACCGTGCGCCTCACGGTCCAGGGCGACGCGGGCTCCGAGGACGCCTCCGACGACGTCGCCGTGTGGTCCTCGGGCACCACGGTGACCGCCGAGGACGGGACCCTGATCACCGCGAGCAGCTACACCGCCTGCCTCGACCGCCGCGAGGCCGCCTCGGTGGACTGCGGCAGCGAGGCCATCGACGAGGAGCCGGCCGACGTCGACGGGCTGACCGTCACGTTCCCGTTCGGCACCGAGCAGCGCGACTACGACGTCTGGAACGTCACCACCGCCCAGACCTTCCCCGCCCGCTTCGAGGGCGAGGAGGAGATCGAGGGCCTCGAGGTCTACCGCTTCGTGCAGGAGATCCCCGAGACGGTGATCCGCCAGACCGAGGTCCCCGGCGAGCTGGCCGGCGTGCCCGACGAGGAGTCGGTCGAGGCCGACGTCGTCTACAGCAACACCCGCACGCTGTGGGTGGAGCCGACCAGCGGCGTGCTGGTCACCTCCTCGGAGGCCCCGGTCACGGTGCTGCGCGCCCCGGACGGCACCACCGGCGCCACGATCCTGCAGGCCGAGTTCGCCGCCAGCGACGAGACCGTCTCGGCCGGCGTCGAGCGCGCCGAGGACAACAGGGACAAGGTCACGCTGATCAGCCGCACGCTGCCGCTGGCGGTCGCCGCGCTCGGCCTGCTCCTGGTGGTCGCCGGCGTCGTGGTCGCCCTGCGGTCGCGCGGCGGCGCCCACCGGGCGGACACCGCCGGGGTGCCGGCGCAGGAGCCGGTGTCGTTCGCCAAGTGACCGCTCCCCGGGAGGGGCGCGGCCCCTCTCCGGGGCCGTGGCCGCGCCCCCGCTGACGACCGAGCCCGCCGGACCCCGTCCGGCGGGCTCGGTCGCGTCCCCGGCCCGCCCGGGGCCCGCCCGTGCAGACCGGGCCGCGCCGGACCCCTCGCCCCCGGGCCGGCTGCTCGACCGCGCGCGCCTGGCCGTCGTCTGCCTCGGCCTCGTCGCGCTGGCGCTGTCCCAGTCGCCGGGCCGGGTCGTGTCCGACACCAAGCTCGACGTCTGGGTCGACCCGCTCGGCTTCCTCGGCCGGGCGCTGTCGATGTGGGACCCGGAGGGCTTCGCCGGCCAGGTGCAGAACCAGGCCTACGGCTACCTGTGGCCGATGGGCCCGTTCAGCGTCCTGCTCCGCGGCGCCGGCCTGCCGCCCTGGGTGGTCCAGCGGCTGTGGTGGGCGCTGCTGCTGTGCACCGCCTTCCTCGGCGTCGTGGTGCTGGCGCGGCGGCTGCGGATCGGCTCGCCCGCCGCGGTCGTCCTCGGCGGCCTCGCGTACGCGCTCGCCCCGCGGATGGTCACCTCGCTCGGCGCGACGTCGATCGAGGTGCTGCCCATGGCGGTCGCGCCGTGGGTGCTGGTGCCGCTGGTCGGCGCGGCGGCCCTGCGCTCCCCGCGCCGGGCGGCCGCGCTGTCGGGGCTGGCGGTGTTCTGCGCGGGCGGGGTCAACGCCGTCGCCGCGGCCGCCGTCCTCCCGCTGCCGGTGCTGTGGCTGCTCACCCGCCGCCCGGGGCGGGCGCGGCGGCGCCTGGCCGCCTGGTGGGCGCTCGCGGTGGTGCTGGCCACCGCGTGGTGGGCCGGGCCGCTGCTGCTGCTCGGCCGCTACAGCGTCCCGTTCCTCGACCTGATCGAGACGGCGGCGACGACCACCGCTCCCACCGACCTGCTGTCGGTGCTGCGCGGCACCGACCACTGGGTGCCGGCGCTGGCCACCTCCGCGGGCCCGCTGTGGCCGGCCGGCTGGTCGCTGCTGCACGACGTCGTCCCCGTGACCGCGACCGTGGTGCTCGCCGCCGCCGGCCTCGCCGCGCTCTGCCGGCCCCGGCTGCGCGAGCGGACCTGGCTGGTGCTGGGCGTCCTCGCCGGCGCGGCGCTGGTCACGATGGGCCACCTGGCCGCCGTCGACGGCGTGCTGGCCGGCTGGCTGCGCGAGGCCCTCGACGGCCCGCTGGCGCCGCTGCGCAACGTGCACAAGTTCGACCCGGTGCTGCGGCTGCCGCTGGTGCTGGCGCTGGTCGACCTCGTCGCCGCCGCGGCCGCCGCGGCGGCCGGCCCGGGTGTGGTCCGGCGCCCGGGCCGGCCGCTGCCCGGCCGCCTTGCCCGCGCCGCCGCGCCGCTGCGCCGGGCCGCCCCGGCCGGGGCCCGCGTCGGGTACCGGGCGACCGTGGCCGTGGTCGTGCTCGGCGTCGCCGGGGTGGCCCTCCCGGCGGTGCAGGGCCGGCTGGCGCCGCCGGCCGGGTTCGAGGCGGTGCCCGGTTACTGGCAGCAGGCCGCCGACTTCCTCGCCCGCGACACCCCGTCCGGGCGGGCGCTGCTGGTCCCCGGCTCCTCCTTCGCCACCTACGGCTGGGGGACGCCGAACGACGAGCCGCTGCAGGTGCTCGCCGAGTCGCCGTGGGAGGTGCGCAACGCGGTGCCGCTCGCGCCGAACGCGCACGTCCGGGTGCTCGACGCGGTCGAGGCCCGGCTGGCCGCGGGGCAGGGCTCGGAGGCGCTCACCCGCTACCTGGCGCGGGCCGGCATCTCGCACGTCGTCGTCCGCAACGACCTCGACGTCGGGGCCTCCGGGTCGCCGCGGCCGGTGCTCGTGCACCAGGCCCTGCGGGACTCGCCCGGCATCCGGCGGGTCGCCGCCTTCGGCCCCGACTTCCCCGGCGCCGCGCTGCTGGGGCGCGTCTTCGACGCCGGGCTCGCCCAGCCGCTGCCTGCGGTCGAGGTGTTCGGCGTCGCCGACCCGGCACCCCGGGCCTGGACGGCGCCGCTCGCCGACGCCGTCACCGTGTCCGGCGGGCCGGACGGCGTCCTGGCGCTGGAGGACCAGGGGCTGGTCACCGGGCGGCCCACCGTGCTCGCCGGTGCCGGCGTCGAGGGCACCGGGGCAGTGGCGGTCTCCGACGCGCTGGTGCGGCGCGAGCGCAGCATGGGCCGCCTGACCGACGCCGCCTCGCAGGGGCTGGCGCCGGAGGACCCGCTGCGCCTCGACGCGCCCGCCCGCGACCACCTGCTCGACGACCAGGCGGCCGCGGAGAGCGTCGTCCGCTACACCGGCGCCGTCCCGGGGGCCGCGGCGTCGGCGTCGGACGCCGACAGCTACGGCGGCGCGGACCCCGCTCGCTCGCCCTGGGCTGCCGTCGACGGCGACCCCACGACCGCCTGGTACCCGCCCGACGACGTCGGGACGCCGGCGCCGGTCGAGTGGACCCTGCGCACCGACGAGCCGGTCGGCGCCCTCGCCGTGAGCGTGACCCTGCCGCCGGACGTGGCCGCCGACCCGCCGTCGGTGCTGCTGGTCGGTACGGACACCGGCTCGCTGCGGGTCCGGCCGGCCGCGTCGGCGGCGCCGCAGCAGGTGCCCCTCCCGCCGGGCGCCACGCGGTCGATCCGCCTCTCGGTGCCGGCGGGCGAGACGCTCGGGCTGGCCGAGGTGGCGGTGCCCGGCCTGACCGTCACGCGCTCGGTGGTGCTGCCCGACCCCGGCGTCCCGGCCGACGCCTGGGTGCTCGCCGCGGCCGGCGCCCCCGTCGCGGGGTGCGCCACCTCCACCGACGCCGACCTGCGCTGCGGTGCCCCGCTCGTCGACGCCGCCGAGGAGCCCGCCGGCCTCGACCGGGTGCTGACCGTGGCGGACACGGGGGGCGGCGCCGCCTCCTACGACCTGGCGCTCACCGCGGTGCCCCGCGCCGGCCCCGCGCTCGACGAGCTGCTGGCCTCCTCGTCGGGGACGTTCAGCCGGGTGGCCGCGAGCAGCACCGCCGTCCCCGACCCGCGGGCGGGCGCCGCCGCCGTCGCCGACGGGGACCCGGAGACCGCCTGGCACGCCGCCGCCGACGACGGCTCGCCCACCCTGGTGGTCAGCTGGCTGACGCCGCAGACCGTCGACCGGCTGCGCGTGGAGACCGCCGGGTCGGTGACCGGTGCCCGGCCCGGCGCGGTCACCCTCTCCGGCGGCGGGATCACCCGCACCCTGCGCCTCGACGACGACGGCGCGGTCTCCTTCACGCCGGTGACCACCGACCGCCTGACGATCACCTTCGAGCTGGCCGGGCGCACCGAGTCCTTCGACCCCTACACGCGCACGACCTCCGACCTCGGCGTCGTCGTGGGCGAGCTCGAGGTCACCGCGCTCGCGGTGCCCGACCCCGGCCGGGTGGTCGAGGTGCCCTGCGGCGAGGGGCCCGTGGTCGCGCTCGACGGGCAGCGGTTCGAGACGTCGGTGCGCACCACCCTCGGCGCGCTGCGCGACCTCACCCCGCTGCCCCTCGAGCTCTGCGACCCGGCGGGGGAGACCCTGCGGCTCGCGGCGGGGGAGCACCGGTTCACCGCCGCCGGCACCCCCGAGCTGGCCGTCCGGTCCGCCACGCTGCTGCGCACCGGCGGCGCGCTGGCCGCCACGCCCGGCACCGACGTCGACCGCGCCGCCGCCGACGTCGTCCGCTGGGGGACCGAGCACCGTGAGGTCCGGGTCGCCGCCCGCGACGAACCGGCCCTGCTCGTGGTGCCGGAGAACGCCAACCCGGGGTGGACCGCCACGCTGGACGGCGCCGCGCTGCAGGGGGTGGCCGTCGACGGCTGGCAGCAGGGGTGGGTGCTGCCCGCCGGGGCCGCGGGCACCGTCCGGCTGGACTACGGGCCCGGCGGCACCTACCGCGCGGCGCTGGCCGGCGGTGCCGCGGCGGTGGCGCTGCTCGTCGCGCTGGCGGCCTGGCGGCCGGCGACCGCGCCCGGCCCGCCCGCGCGCCCGTCCGCCCGGCCCGCCCGCGGCCGGCGGTTCCTGACCGCGGTCGTGGTGCTCGCCGCCCTGGCCGGCACGGCACTGGCCGGCGGGGCGGTGGGCCTCGCGGTGCTCGCCGTCGCCGCCGTGCTGGGGGTGGCCGCCGGACGCCGCCGGTTCGCGGTGCTCGCGGTGCTCGCCGCGTCGCTGGTGGCGGCCGCGGGCGTCCTGCTGGCGGTCGACGGCGCCGCCGACGCGCGTCAGGCGCTCGGCGTGGCCGCGCTGTCGGTCGCCGTCGCCTCGGTCCTGCCGCTGCCCTCCGTGCTGCCGCTGCGCCGCCGGCGCGGGAGCGCCACGCCGTCGGCCACGTGACGGAACCGCCGCAGCGGCCGCTCCACCAGGACGTACAGCAGCCAGGCGACGCCCACCCCGGCGAGCCAGGTGGCCGGCGCGACCAGCACGAGCGGGCCGGTGAACACCGGCGTGCCCGTGAGGTCGTAGCCGCCGGTCAGCAGCACCACGTGCACGAGGAACAGGCCGTAGGAGACCTCGCCGAGCAGCCGCGCGGTGCGGCTGGACAGCGCCGCCCGCACCCGGCCGCTCTGCTCGCCGAGGACCAGCGGCGCCACCAGCAGGACGGCGACGCCGCCGTAGAGCAGGGAGCGGGTGACGGCCTGGCCGGCCGACGGCGCGGCCAGGCCGAGCGGCCCGGCCACCGGCGTGCAGGCGATCCAGAACAGCACCGCCGCGCCGGCCCAGCAGGTGCCGAGGCCGCCGGCGAGCTCGCGGGCGATCCGCACCGGCCGCCAGCCCGGGTCGGCGACGGTCAGCGCCGCCAGCGCGACGCCGCCGGCGAACCAGCCCGAGAAGGCCGGCAGCCACAGGTCGGTCGGGACGAAGGTGCGCTGCGCGGTCCAGACGGCGACCAGCCAGGCCAGGCCGAGGAGCGCGACGCCGCCGAGCGCCGCCAGCACCGGCCAGGGGCGGCCGGGGTCGCGCCGGCCCAGGCGCACCAGCCCGCCCGCCGCGAGCGGCAGGACCAGGTAGAACGCGACCTCGGTGCACAGGCTCCAGGTGTGCGTGAGGCCCGCCGCGAAGCCGCCGTCGTCGTAGACCTGCACGAGCAGCAGGTGGCGGACCCAGGTCGCGGGCCCGGCGCCGTCGTTGCCGGGCAGGAGCAGCAGCGCCGCGGCGACGGTGATCCAGTACGCGGGCAGGATCCGCAGCGCCCGCCGCCACAGGTAGGGGACCGCGCGCGGCGCCGGCCGCCCCTCGGCCGCCGCCAGCAGGAACGGGCGGGACAGCAGGAAGCCGGCCAGCACGAAGAACACCGGGACCCCGACGTCGAGGTGGGCGAGGACGCGGCCGAGGGCGGAGGACGTGTGGTCGCCGGTGGCGAACGCGGCGTGGGTGAGCACCACCGCCGTCGCGGCGAGGGCGCGCAGGCCGTCGAGCGCCGGGAACGCCCGCTCGGTGCGAGCGGCCGGGCCCCCCTCCAGGGCGGCGGAAGCCGTCACCGGTCCTCCCGTCGTCGCGGTGTCCCTCCTGCGGGGAGCCCGTCCCGGCCAGCGTAGGAGGGCGGGGCTACCGGTCGGTAGGGTCCGCCCCCGGACGAGGAGGTGCCGTGCGGGGACGCGGACGGCTGGGCGAGCAGGTGCGCGCGGACTGGACCCGGCTGGGCGCCGAGGACCCGCTCTGGGCGGTCTGGGTCGACCCCGACAAGCGGGGCGGCCGCTGGGACGTCGAGGAGTTCCTCGCCCTCGGGCGTGACGACGTCGACCGCACCCGCGCCTGGCTGGAGCGCCTGGGCCTGCCCACGGAGTGGGACCGCGTCCTCGACTTCGGCTGCGGCGCCGGCCGGCTCAGCCAGGCCCTCGCCCCGCACGCCCGCGAGGTCGTCGGCCTCGACGTCTCCGGGCCGATGCTCGCCCGCGCCCGGGAGCTCGACCGCAGCGGCGGCCGGTGCCGCTTCCTGCTCGCCGAGGACGCCGACCTGCACCCGGTGCCCGACGCGTCGGTGGACCTGGTGCTCACCGAGCGCGTCCTCCAGCACCTCCCGCCCGGCGGCGCCGAGCGGGCGCTGGCCGGGTTCCTCCGCGTGCTGCGGCCCGGGGGCGTCGCGGTGCTGCACTGCCCGACGACGCCGCTGTGGACGGCCCGCGGGGTCGTCTGGCGGGTGGCCCCGACCCGGCTGGTGCGCTGGGCGCAGACCCGGCTGCTCGGCTATCCGGCGCCGATGCTCATGACCGGCGTGCCGGAGGAGCGGGTGCGGGCGGTCGCCGCGGCCGCGGGCGGCCGCGTGGTGGACGTGCAGGCCGTCGTCGAGCCGGCCACGCACTGGGCGGCGGCGCGCTACGTCGTCGTCAAGGACGCCGCCTGACCCGAGCCCCGGCACCCGGGGTCAGGCGCGGCGGGCGACCAGCTGGACGAGGACCTCGGTCGCGACGTCGGTGTCCTCGGCCAGCGAGGTGACCTCGCCCCGCTCGACGCGGGCGAGCATCAGCTCGTTGAGCCCGCCCACGGCGGCGAGCACCAGCGCCCGGCCGACCGGGCGCACCTCCTCGGGGTGCCGCTCGGCGAGCTCGGTGGCCACCGCGCAGATGAGCTCGACGTAGCGGTCGATGACCTGGCGGCGCAGGGCCAGCGCCGGCCGGCCGGCGGCCTGCACCTCGACCAGCGCCGCCCAGGCGACCTCCGGGTTGGCCGCCAGCACCTCGAGGTAGGCGCGGACCGCGGTGCGCAGCCGGTCGGGCCAGGGGAGCCCGGCGGCCCGCTCCTGCGCCGCGTGCACCGTGGCCAGCATCTTGTCGGTGGCCCGCGTGTAGAGCTCGAGGAGGCAGTGCTCCTTGTCGCGGAAGTGCGCGTACACGATCGTCTTGGACACCCGGCCCTCGCGGGCGATGTCGGAGATCGTGGTGGCCCGGTAGCCCTTGGCCGCCATGCAGGTGGCCAGCGCCAGCAGGATCCGGACGCGCCGCTGGGCGTCGTCCTCGGTGAGGTCCTCCGGGGTCACGAGGGCTTCCACGCCCGTGATGCTAGGCGTCGCGGGGCCCCGCACCGGCCTCCGACGCGGCCGCTGTCCCGTTCCCGGCTCCCGCGGGCGGCCCGGCGAACGACTCCGCGACGACGACGGCACGCGCGGTGTACAGCAGCCAGTCGTACGGCGTGCCCCACACCTCCTCGACCGGCACCTGCTCCCACCGGGCGCCCGGCCCGGTGGCCCGCAGCGCGGTGAGCCGGGAGAAGGGCAGCGCGCCGGTGCGCAGCGCCTCGTCGAGGTCGGGGTTGTAGCCGACCGGCACGGTCGCCCACAGGTGCCCGCCCGGGGCGAGCAGCTCGTGCAGCCGCCGCACCGCCCGCGCCGCCTTGCCGGGGTCGCGCGGCTCCTCGTCGAAGCCGACGTGCTCCAGCGTGCTGATGGCCAGCACCAGGTCGTAGCGCCCGTCCCCGTCGAGGTCGACGACGTCGGCGTTGCGGACCCCCGGCGCCCGCTCGTACTTGTCGACGACGTCGTGGGTGACCGGTCGGTAGTGCGACAGCACGTTGCCGACCTCGAGGACGCGCGGTGCCGGCCCGTGCGCGGCCGGCGCGGCGTCGAGCACCGCCTCGGCGAGCGGCACCTCGACGGCGCGCTCGTTGAGCCACGTCCAGTGGTAGGGGTGGCGCAGCAGCCGGTGCTCGGTGCCCTCGTGCCGGACGGTCGCCGTCCACGGCCGGCCGGCACGGGCGCGGCCCAGCGCCCAGCGCGTCCCCCAGGACAGGCAGGCGGCGGCGACCGGGACGGCGCCCCGCTGCCGGGTGTGCTGCAGCACGCGGGCGGCGATGGCGGAGGCGGGCACGGCGCAGGAGTCTAGGTGCGCCGGGAACCCGCCCCCGGCCGGCGCCGCGGGCCCCCGGGGTCGGCGCGGGTCGGCGCGGGGATCGGCGCGGGGTCAGCGCGGTGGCATGCGCAGGGCGCCGTCGAGCCGGATGGTCTCCCCGTTGAGCATCGGGTTGTCGACGATCGCGAGGGCCAGCCGGGCGAACTCGTCGGCGATGCCGAGCCGGCGCGGGTGCGGGGTGGCCTGGCCGAGGGAGTCGCGCACCTCCTGCGGGAGCCGGGCGAGGATCGGGGTGTCGAAGGTGCCCGGGGCGATGGTGACGACCCGGACGAGCCGCTGGGCGAGGTCGCGGGCGGCGACGAGGGTGAGCCCGACGATGCCGGCCTTCGCCGAGGCGTAGGGGAGCTGGCCGACCTGTCCCTCGTAGGCCGCCACCGACGCGGTGAGCACGCAGACGCCGCGCTCCTCGCCGTCGACCGGCTCGTGGGCGGCCATCCGCGCCGCGGCCTGGCTCAGCACGTTGAAGGTGCCGATGAGGTTGACCCGCACGACCGACTCGTAGAGCTCCAGCGAGCCCGGCCGGCCGTCGCGGTCGACCACCCGCATCGCGCCGCCGCGGCCGGCGCAGTGCACGAGCGTGCGCAGCGGGGCGAGCCCGTCGGCCACCGCGACGGCGGCGGCGACCGCGTCGGGGTCGGTGACGTCGGCGGCGACGAACCGCGTCTCCCCGCCCAGGGAGGCCGCGACGTCGGCGCCGGCCGACGTCGGCAGGTCGACGAGCACGGTGGGCACCCCGAGTCCGGCGAGCCGGCGGGCGGTGGCCAGGCCGAGGCCCGACGCCCCGCCGGTGACGACCGCGGATCCTGCGGTGACGTCCATGGACCTGCCTTCCCTCGGGTGCGCGCCGGGCGGAGCCTCCCACCGCGGGTGAGGGGACTCACCGCCGGTGCGGGAACACATCGCCCGCCGCCGCTGTCGTCCCCTGGGTGACCGCCCCGACGAACGAGCGCACGCCCGTGCGCGCCTACGCCGTCTGGCTCACCGCGCTGGCCGCCTACGTGGTCGCCGTCTTCCACCGCGCCTCGCTCGGCGTGGCCGGGGTGGAGGCCCAGCAGCGCTTCGACGCCGGCGCCTCGGCGGTCTCGCTGTTCCTCGTGCTGCAGCTCGCCGTCTACGCCGGCCTGCAGGTGCCGGTGGGCGTGGCGCTGGACCGCTTCGGCTCGCGGCGGCTGATCGTCGCGGGCGGGGTCACGATGGCCGCCGGGCAGCTGGTGCTCGCGCTGGCCACCGACGTGCCCACCGCGATCGCCGCGCGCGTGCTGGTCGGTGCCGGCGACGCGATGACGTTCATCAGCGTGCTGCGCGTCGTCGGCTTCTGGTTCCCCGGGCGCACCGTCCCGCTGGTCACCCAGCTCACCGGCATCCTCGGCCAGGTCGGGCAGATCGTGGCCGCCTACCCGCTGGTCGCCCTGCTGCACTCGGCCGGCTGGCGCAGCACCTTCCTCGGCGCCGCGGCGGCCGGCGTGCTCGTCGTCGTCCTGGTGCTCGCCACGCTGCGCGACACCCCGCCCGGCACGCAGCTGGCGCCCGCCGCGGGCCTCGCCGACGTCCGCCGCAGCCTGGCGCTCACCTGGCGGGAGCCCGGCACCCGGATCGGCCTCTACACGCACCTGGTCACCCAGTTCTCCGGCACCGTCTTCGCGCTGCTGTGGGGCTATCCCTTCCTCGTCGTCGGGCAGGGGCTGTCCCCGGCGACGGCGGCGTCGCTGCTGACCCTGCTCGTCGTCGTCGGCATGGGCGTCGGGCCGCTGCTGGGCCGGCTGTGCGGGCGCTGGCCGCTGCGCCGGTCGGTGCTCGTCTTCTCGATCCTGGTGCTCACCGCGGGCACCTGGACCGTCGTGCTGCTGTGGCCCGGGCGCGCGCCGCTGTGGCTGCTGGTCATGCTCGTCGTGGTCCTCGGCACCAACGGCCCCGGCTCGATGATCGGGTTCGACTTCGCCCGCACCTGGAACCCGGCCGAGCGGCAGGGCAGCGCCAGCGGGGTGGTCAACGTGGGCGGGTTCGTGGCCTCGCTGCTCACCATCCTCGCCGTCGGCGCGGTGCTCGACGCGCTCACGCCCGGCGCCTCCACCGCCTACGACCTCGACGCCTTCCGCGCCGCCTTCGCGGTGCAGTACCTGTTCTGGGCGGTCGGCCTGGTCGGCGTCGTCAAGCACCGCCGGGCGCTGCGCGCCCGCCTCGCCCGCGACGGCGTCGTGCTCGCGCCGCTGTACGTCGCGGTGTCGGCCCGGCTGCGCGGGGGCAGCGCCTACCGCTGAGCGGTCGCGCCCCGCCGGGCGCGACCGGCAGGATCGCGGCCATGGACGTCGTGGTCGGGCTGGACAGCGGGACGACGGCGACCAAGGCGGTGACCGCGGGCGCCGACGGGCGCGTGCGCGACCTGGTGAGCGTCGGCTACCGCCTGTCGGTGCCGGCGCCCGGCCGCGCGGAGCTCGACGCGCAGCGCCTCGCCGACGCCGCCGTCGAGGCGCTGGCCGCCGTGAGCGCCGCCGCCCGCGAGCGCGGCGACCGGGTGGTCGGCGTCTGCCTGTCCGCGGCGATGCACGGCCTGGTCCCCATGGACGACGACGGCCGGCCGCTCGGCCCGGTGGTCACCTGGGCCGACGACCGCGCCGCCGGCTTCGCCGAGGCCCTGCGCGCCGACGGCCGGGCCGGCGGGCTGCACACCCGCACCGGCACGCCGGTGCACCCGATGTCGCCGCTGCTCAAGCTCGCCGCCCTGCGCGCCGAGGACCCCGACCGGCTGGCGTCGGTGCCGCGCTGGGGCGGGGTCAAGGAGCTCGTGGTGTCCGCGCTGCGCGGCGGCCCGCAGGTGCTCGACCGCGCCTGCGCGTCGGCGACCGGTCTGTACGGCATCCGCGCCGGCGCGTGGGACACCGAGGCGCTCGACGTCGCCGGCGTGCGCGCCGCCCAGCTCGGCGAGGTGCTGCCGACGACGGCGGTGCTGCCGGGCCTGCGCCCGGAGGTGGCCGCGGCCACAGGCCTGCCGCGCGACACCCCGCTGGTGATCGGCGCCTCCGACGGCGTGCTGGCCAACCTGGGCATCGGCGCGGTGCGGCCGGAGGTGGCCGCGGTGTCGCTGGGCACGAGCGGCGCGATGCGGGTCGTCGTCCCCGCGCCCACGGTCGACCCCGCGCACCGGCTGTTCTGCTACGCGCTCACCGAGGACCACTGGGTGGTCGGCGGGGCGGTCAACAACGGCGGCTCGGTGGTGCGCTGGGCGGCGCAGGCGCTGGCCGACGGCGACGCGCTGGGCGGCGAGGAGGCCGACGAGCTCGACGCCCGGCTGTTGGAGGAGGCGGCGGGCGTCCCGGCCGGCAGCGCCGGGCTGCTGTGCCTGCCCTACCTGCTCGGTGAGCGGGCGCCGTGGTGGCGCTCGGGCCTGCGCGGCGCCTACGTGGGCCTGCGCCGCGAGCACCGCCGCGGCCACCTGGTGCGCGCCGCCGTCGAGGGGGTGTGCCAGCAGCTGGCGCTGGTGCGCGACGCGTTCTCGGCCACCGGGCTGCCGGTCACCGAGGTGCGGGCGACCGGCGGCGCGGTGGCCTCCCCGCTGTGGGTGTCGACGCTCGCCGCCGCGCTGGACCTGCCGGTGCGGGTGGCCGACTCGCCGGAGGGCACGGGGCTCGGTGCCTGCCTGCTCGGCCTGCACGCGCTCGGCGCGCTGCCCGACCTCGACGCCGCCACCGCGCTGGTCGGCGTCTCCGACCCGGTCGAGCCCGACCCGGCCGCCGCCGACCTGTACCGGCGCACCCGGCCGCTGGTCGAGCAGTCGGCGCGGGCGCTGGCCGACGTCCTCACCACCCTCGACGCCCTCGACGACACCCCGTCCCAGACCCCCGCCTGAGCCCTGGAGGAACCGCCATGCCCGAGGTCGAGCCCGCGCTGGGTGCCGGACCGCTGCTCCTCATCGCCGCCGCCGCGGTGGGGGTCCTGCTGTTCCTCATCATGAAGCTCAAGCTGCACGCCTTCCTGGCGCTCGTCCTCGTCAGCCTCCTGACGGCGCTGGCCACGCGGATCCCGGTCGCGGACGTCGTGACCACCCTGACCACGGGCTTCGGCAGCACGCTCGCCAACGTCGCGCTGCTGGTCGGCCTCGGCGCCATGCTCGGCCGGCTGCTGGAGCACAGCGGCGGGGCGCAGGTGCTCGCCGACAGCCTCATCCGCCGCTTCGGCGAGAAGCGCGCGCCGCTGGCCCTGGGCGTCGCCGCGCTGCTGTTCGGCTTCCCGATCTTCTTCGACGCGGGCCTCGTGGTCTTCCTGCCGATCGTGTTCACCGTGGCCGCCCGGCTCGGCGGCTCGCTGCTCACCTACGGCCTGCCGGTCGCCGGCGCCTTCGCGGTCATGCACGCCTTCGTGCCGCCGCACCCGGGGCCGGTCGCGGCCGCCGAGCTGATCGGGGCCGACATCGGGCTGACGCTGGTCTTCGGCCTGCTCATCGGCCTGCCCACCTGGTACCTCGGCGGCTACCTGTTCGGGCTGTGGGCCGGGCGCCGGTACGACGTCGCCGTCCCCGACATCCTGGCCGACGGCTCCCCGCGCACGGCCGACGACGAGCCGGACCCCTCGGTGGAGGGCACCTCGCCGGCCATCGCGTCGGGCGGCTCCTCCGCCGGCGCCCGGACCGGCACCGCGACCCGCCCGGCGCCGCCCCGCTTCGGCACGGTGGTGGGCATCCTGCTGCTGCCGCTGGTGCTGATCTTCCTCAACACGGGGCTGTCCACGCTGGCCAGCGCCGGCGTGGTGGACGAGTCCTCCGTCGTCGTCCAGGCCGGCCAGCTGGTGGGCGCCACCCCGGTCGCCCTCCTCATCACCGTGCTCGTGGCGAGCGTGGTGCTCGGCCTGCGGCGCGGGCAGAGCGGCGCGCAGGTCGAGTCGATCGTCAACAGCGCCCTCGGCCCGGTCTGCGCGATCATCCTGATCACTGGTGCCGGCGGCATGTTCGGCGGCGTCCTGCGCGCGAGCGGCATCGGCACCGCGCTGGCCGACGTCCTCGGCGACATCGGCCTGCCGGTCATCGTCGCGGCGTTCGTCGTCTCGGTCCTGCTGCGGATCGCGCAGGGCTCGGCGACGGTCGCCCTGACCACCACCGCCGGCCTCATGGCGCCGGTGATCGAGGCGTCGGACGGGCTGACCTCGATCGACCTCGCCCTGATCGTCATCGCCATCGCCGCCGGGGCCACCGTTCTCTCGCACGTCAACGACTCGGGCTTCTGGCTGGTCAGCCGGTTCTTCCAGATGGACGAGAAGACGACGCTCAAGACCTGGACGGTCATGGAGACGCTGCTCGGGACGATCGGCTTCGCGCTGGCGCTCGTGCTCAGCCTCTTCCTGTAGCGGTCCGGGGCGCGGACGGCGCCGTTCCGCGCCACGATGACGGCCGGACCGCAACGGAGCGGGGAGGGGTCGTCATGAGGGGTGCGGCGCGGGCGGCGGTGGCCGGGCTCGGGGCGGTGGCGGCGGTGGCCGCCCGGGACCTGGTGCAGCGGGAGCACACGCTGCTGCGCAACTTCCCGGTGCTCGGCCACGCCCGCTACCTGCTGGAGTCGATCGGCCCGGAGCTGCGGCAGTACCTGGTCGCCGGCAACAACGAGGAGCGGCCGTTCACCCGCGACCAGCGCCGGTGGGTGTACGCCTCGGCGAAGGGCGAGAACAACTACTTCGGCTTCGGCACCGACAACGACCTCGAGTACACCGCCGGGTACCCGGTGATCAACCACCGCACGTTCGGCCG
Source organism: Geodermatophilus sp. SYSU D01106 (assembly GCF_054049995.1). Classification (NCBI taxonomy): domain Bacteria; kingdom Bacillati; phylum Actinomycetota; class Actinomycetes; order Geodermatophilales; family Geodermatophilaceae; genus Geodermatophilus; species Geodermatophilus sp. SYSU D01106. The sequence goes on from NZ_JBJGYM010000006.1 coordinate 37,157, forward strand.
CGCCGTCCCGCCGTCGCACCCGGCGTCGGCGGCGGACGTCGCGCTGCCCTCGGCGAAGGTGCTGGGCGGGCCGCGCGGGCGGGCGCGGGCGTTCCGGCCGGCGTCGGTGGTGAACGTGTCGGCGATGAGCTTCGGCTCGCTGTCGGGGGCCGCCGTCGAGGCGCTCAACCGGGGCGCGGCGCTGGCCGGGTGCCTGCACAACACCGGCGAGGGCGGCCTGTCGGTGCACCACCGGCACGGCGGCGAGCTGGTCTTCCAGATCGGCACCGCCTACTTCGGCTGCCGCGACGACCGGGGCCGCTTCGACCTGCGCCGGCTGCAGGACCTGGTGGCGTCGGCGCCGGTGCGGGCGCTGGAGGTCAAGCTCAGTCAGGGCGCGAAGCCGGGCCTGGGCGGGGTGCTGCCGGCGGCGAAGGTGAGCGCGGAGATCGCCGCGGCCCGCGGGGTGCGCGAGGGCGTCGACTGCGTCAGCCCGTCGCGGCACGCGGAGTTCACCGATGCCGACAGCCTGCTCGACTGGGTGGAGCTGCTGGCCGACGCGACGGGCCTGCCGGTGGGCATCAAGTCCGCCGTCGGCGACATGGCGTTCTGGGACGAGCTGACGTCGCTCATGGCCGCGGGCGACCGCGGGGTGGACTTCGTGACGATCGACGGCGGCGAGGGGGGCACGGGTGCCGCGCCGCTGATCTTCACCGACTCGGTGTCGCTGCCCTTCCAGCTCGGCTTCGCCCGCGTGTACTCGGCGTTCGCCCGCCGGGGGATCGCCGAGCGGGTGACGTTCGTCGGCGCAGGGAAGCTCGGCCTGCCCGACAACGCGGTGGTGGCGTTCGCGCTGGGCTGCGACACGGTCAACATCGCGCGGGAGGCGATGCTGGCGATCGGCTGCATCCAGGCACAGAAGTGCCACACCGACACCTGCCCCACCGGCGTCGCCACCCAGAACGCGTGGCTGGCGCACGGGCTGGACCCGCAGCGGAAGTCGGTGCGGCTGGCCAACTACGTGGCCACCCTGCGCCGCGACCTGCTCAAGGTCGCCGAGGCGTGCGGCGTCGAGCACCCGGGCCTGATCGACACCGGGTCGGTGGAGGTGCTCACCGGGCGGACGGCGTCGACCCCGCTCGGCGAGGTCTACGGCTACGAGCCGGGGTGGGGGCTGCCCTCGGCCGCCGACCGCGCGGGGATCGTCGCGCTCATGACGGCCGAGGCGCCCCAGGGCGGCTCGGCGCCTCCGTCGGGGACGGCCCGGGCATAGGAAGCTCTCCCCACGTCCTGGGCCGCAGGACGTGCGTGTCGCTTCCTATGCCTCGCCCCGGAGGAGCTGCTCGAAGGACGGGACGTCGGCGAAGGGGTCCGCCGGGCGGGCCGACGCGGGGCGGCCGGTGACCAGGTCGGCCAGCTCGCCGGCGGCGCGGGTGACCCGGCCGCTGAGTTCGGCGCTGGTGCCGTCGCCGCCGGCCCAGTCCTCGCTCGCCGCGAACACCGCCGTCGGCACGGTCACCGCCCGCAGGTAGGCGAACAGCGGCCGCATGGCGTGCTCGAGCACCAGCGAGTGCCGCGCGGTGCCCGCGGTGGCCGCCATGAGCACCGGCTTGCCGGTGAGCGCGTCCTTGTCGAGCACGTCGGCGAAGGACTTGAACAGGCCGCTGTAGGAGGCGGTGAACACCGGGGTGACGGCGACGACGCCGTCGGCCCCGGTGACGGTCTCGATGGCCGCCCGCAGCGCCGCGTCGGGGAAGCCGGTGACGAAGGCGTCGGCGAGGTCGCGGGCGTGCTCGCGCAGCTCGACGACCTCGACCGTGGCGTCCTCGCCCCGCTCGCGCAGGGCGGCGACGGTCGCGGCGGTCAGCCGGTCGGCGAGCAGCCGGGTCGACGACGGCGTCGACAGCCCGGCGCTCACCACGGCCAGCGTGCGGGTGGTCACGCGGACACCTCCTCGGCGGTGCGCCCCGTGACGTCGTCGCCGGCGGCGTGCACGGTCGGGTCGACCGCGCCGCCGCGCGCGGCGACGCGCGAGGCGTGGGTGGGGGCGTCGGGCACGTGCGCGGGCTTGAGGGCGGCGAACTCGCGGCGCAGCACCGGCACGACCTCCTCGCCGAGCAGGTCGAGCTGCTCGAGCACGGTCTTGAGCGGCAGGCCCGCGTGGTCGATGAGGAACAGCTGGCGCTGGTAGTCGCCGACGTAGTCGCGGAAGCCGAGGGTCCGCTCGATCACCTGCTGCGGGGAGCCGACGGTCAGCGGCGTCTCGCGGGAGAAGTCCTCCAGCGACGGGCCGTGGCCGTAGACCGGAGCCTCGTCGAAGTAGGGCCGGAACTCGGCGACGGCGTCCTGCGAGTTCTTCCGCATGAACACCTGGCCACCCAGGCCGACGATCGCCTGGTCGGCGCGGCCGTGGCCGTGGTGCTCGAAGCGCGAGCGGTAGAACTCGACCATCCGCTGCGTGTGCTCCTTCGGCCAGAAGATGTGGTTGGAGAAGAAGCCGTCGCCGTAGTAGGCGGCCTGCTCGGCGATCTGCGGGCTGCGGATCGAGCCGTGCCAGACGAACGGCGCGACGCCGTCGAGCGGCCGCGGCGTGGACGTGAAGCCCTGCAGCGGGGTGCGGAACCGGCCGGTCCAGTCGACGACGTCCTCGTCCCACAGCCGGCGCAGCAGCGCGTAGTTCTCGACGGCGAGCGGGATGCCGTTGCGGATGTCCTGGCCGAACCACGGGTAGACCGGGCCGGTGTTGCCGCGGCCCATCATCAGGTCGACGCGGCCGCCGGCGAGGTGCTGCAGCATCGCGTAGTCCTCGGCGATCTTCACCGGGTCGTTGGTGGTGATCAGCGTCGTCGACGTCGACAGCTGCAGCCGGCTGGTCTGCGCGGCGATGTAGGCCAGCGTGGTGGTGGGGGAGGACGAGAAGAACGGCGGGTTGTGGTGCTCGCCCAGGGCGAAGACGTCGAGCCCGACCTCCTCGGCCTTCTTCGCGATGGTGACGACGTCCTGGATCCGCTGCGCCTCGCTGGGCGTGCGGCCGGTCGTGGGGTCGGTCGTGATGTCGCTGACCGTGAAGATCCCGAACTGCATCTCGTCCTCCATCTAGTTGAGAGCGCAACTACGGTACCGCGTGCAACGCCGGGAGCCCTCAGGCATTCCCAGGCCCGCGTGACCGCGCCGTGACCTCCCCGTCGCTCCGGGTGATCGGTCCGGCACGGCCGGATGTGCCCACTCCGGAGGGGCCCGCGGCGCCCTCCCGCGCGGCAGCGGCGGTGGGAGCCTGTGATCACCGTCTCCGGCGCGCCGGAGCGGGCCGGGTCGGACGCGCACCGAGGGGGAACCGGGATGGCGCAGCAGGACGAGGGCACCGCCCAGCAGCGGGCGGAGGGCGGGGCGGGGCCCCGGCCGGGGAGCGGCCTCGACGGCCTCCTCGGCACGGCTCCGGTGTTCACCGGCGCCGTCCGCGGCTACGACCGCGGCCAGGTCGACGCCTACGTGGACTGGGCCGAGACCGAGGTGCTCGTCCTGCGCCGCGAGAACGACCACCTGCTCACCCGCTACGCCGCCGTCTCGGCCGACCTGCAGGCGGCGCGCGCCCGGCTCACCTCGCTCGTCCGCGAGCGGGACGCCGCACCCGGCCCGGAGGAGGCGCAGGCCCTGCGCGAGCGCGCGGAGCAGGAGGCCGCGGCGCTGCTCTCCGCCGCCGAGGAGGAGGCCCGGCAGGTCCTCGACGACGCCCGGACCGAGGCGGCGGCGCGCCTGTCCGGCGTCGCGGAGATGCGCGAGGCCGTGACGGCGCTGCGCGACCAGACCCGGTCGGAGGCCGCGGCGGTCCTGGAGGCGGCCCGCCGGGAGGCCGAGGGCCTGCGCCGCGCGGCCGCCGAGGAGCGCGACCGGCTCGACCGGGAGGCCGCCGAGGGGCGGGCGCGTGCCGACGCCGAGGCGGCCGAGCGGCGCCGCGCGCTGGAGTCCGAGCTCGGCCCGCTGCTCGAGCGCTGCGAGCAGGCGCGCGGGTGGCTGCGCCGGCTGACCGGCCAGCTCGACGAGGCGCTCGCCGTGGTCGCGGGGGCGCTGCCCGGCGACGTCGCCGTCCTCGCCGACCGCCGCGAGGCGGGCACGGGAGGCGGCGCAGGAGGCGGTGCAGGAGGTGGCCCCGGGGACGGCGCGGCCGCCCCCGCGGACGGTGATGCGTCGCAGCTCACGGTGCTGCAGGGCGGTAGCCGGCCCGAGGTCGCGGCGGCCTCCTGACCGGCGCGGACGCCCGCCCGGCGGGGTCCCGGGGCGCCCCGCCGGTCCCGGCCGTCGCACGGACATCTCCGGTCCCGTGTTGTCACGGACCGGTAACGACGCCTACCGTGACCGCGTCCGGTCGGTCGTCTCGTCCCCACCCGGGGAGCCTGACCGGACGCCGCCGAGTCGCGTCCGCACCCGCGGTCGCGAGCCGGGGACCCACCGCAGTCCTGGGGTGAATCGCACCCCGGCGAGCGACCGCTCGCCTGGTGCGTAGGGCTTCTTCCCGCCCGAACCCGTCAGCTAACCCGGTAGGCGGCCACGGAAGGAACGGAGAGTCTCCGCATGCCCGCCTCCGGGCCTCCCCGGCCCGCAGGTGCAGCCGTGCGCGCGCTGCGCGCCCCCGCGTCCGCCTGACGCCGGCTCCCACCTGCCCGCTCCCGGCCCCCGCCGGGACCCGTGGACCGCGACATCCGCCAGACCGCGCGGCACCGCCCGAACCTCGAGCGACCGCGCACTCTCCCTCGGAGCACCCACCCCCTCATGCGTTCCCGTACCCGCACCTCCGCCGCCGACGCGCGCGCGACCGTCGAGGCCACCGCCGTCGAGAGCACCGCCGTCGACAGCACCGCCGTCGAGAGCACCGACACCGCCGTCCTCGAGGCCGTCCGGCCCGCGAGGGTCCGCCGCGGCTCCCCGCTGCTCGGCCCCCGCCGCCCCGCGCTGCTGCTCGGCGCCGCGGCCGCCGGCGCGCTCGTCGTCGGCGTGCTGTCCACCAGCAGCCCCGCCGCCTCCGCCGGCACCGACACCGTGAGCGCCTCGGTGAGCGTGGCCGAGCAGCTCGGCATCCCGCAGCAGCCGGCCGCGTCCGCGCCGGCCGTCGAGGAGACCGACCTCGCGCCGCTGGAGGACCTCGCCGCCTCCCGCAGCCAGCGCTCGGCCGACGAGACCACCGCCGCGCAGGCCCAGGCCGCCGCCGACCAGGCCGAGCTCGACCGCCGCGCCGCCGAGGAGGCCGCGCGGATCGCCGCCGAGCAGGAGGCCGCCCGCCGCGCCGCCGAGGAGGCCGCCGCCCGCGCCGCCGCCGAGCAGGCTGCAGCGGCCGCCGCCGCGGAGCAGGCCGCCGCGGCCGCCGCCCAGCAGCAGTCGACCTCCGCCGCCGCCCCGGCGCCGGCTGCCTCCGCCGCCCCGGCCGCCCGCGGCTCCTTCAAGGAGTACGCGATGAGCAAGGTCGGCAGTGGCGAGCAGTTCTCCTGCCTCGAGAGCCTGTGGGGCAAGGAGAGCGGCTGGAACCCCAACGCGCAGAACCCGAGCAGCACCGCCTACGGGATCCCGCAGTTCCTCGACTCCACCTGGGCCAGCACCGGCATCGCCAAGACCTCCGACGGCTACCGGCAGATCGACGCGGGCCTCATCTACATCGAGGAGCGCTACGGCTCCCCGTGCGCCGCGTGGGCGCACTCCCAGTCCACCGGCTGGTACTGATCGCCGCGTGACGGAGGCCGGTCCCCGGGTCGTGCCCGCGGGCTTCGTCCGCGCGCACACCCAGGTCCGGCGTCCGTCGCTGGTCCCGGAGGTGCGGCTGCACGTCGCCGACGACGTCGTCGCCCTCTGGGAGGCCATGGAGGTCGCCGCGGGCGGCGCCGGTGAGGCGCCGCCGTTCTGGGCGGCCGCCTGGCCGGGCGGGCAGGCGCTGGCCCGCGCGGTCCTCGACGGCGCGGTGCCGGTGGGCAGCCGCCGCGTGCTCGACCTCGGGTCGGGCAGCGGCCTGGTCGCGATCGCCGCGGTGCTCGCCGGGGCCCGGCACGTGCTCGCCAGCGACGTCGACCCGTTCTCCCGGACGGCGGTCGGCGTCAACGCCGGCCTCAACGGGGTGGCCGGCATCAGCGTCACCGGCGACGTGCTCGACCGCGAGCCGCCTGCCGTCGACGTCGTCCTGGCCGGCGACGTCTGCTACGACCGCGAGATGACCGAGCGGGTGCTGCCCTTCCTCGACCGGGCCCGCGCCCGCGGCTGCGAGGTGCTGGTCGGCGACCCCGGCCGCCCCTACCTCCCGCACGAGCGGCTGGAGCCGGTGCTCGCCCTCGAGGTCCCCGAGACCGAGGGGCCGGGGCTGCGCCGCACCACGGTCTGGCGGCTGCCCTGACCCCCGGCGGCTAGCGTCCGCGGCGTGCGCCCCTACGACTTCACCGGCACCGCCGTCGTCACCGGAGCCGCCAGCGGCATCGGCGCGGCGCTGGCGCCGCAACTGGCCGCCCGCGGCACCGACCTCGTCCTCCTCGACCGCGACGGCGGCCGGCTCGAGCGGGTCGCCGCGTCGGTGCGGGCGGCCTCCCCGGAGCGGGCCGTGGACACCGTCGTCGCCGACCTGGCCGACGCCGGGCAGGTGCGCGCGGCCGCCGAGGCTCTCGTCCGGAACCACCCGGCGACGACGCTGCTCGTGAACAACGCCGGCGTCGCGCTGGCCGGCCGCTTCGACCAGGTGACCCTCGAGGAGTTCGACTGGGTCCTCGACGTCAACCTGGGCGCCGCCGTCCGGCTCACCCACGCCCTGCTGCCCACGCTGCGGGCGCACCCCGGCGCGCACGTCGTGTGCGTGTCCAGCCTGTTCGGGTTGATGGCGCCGGCCGGGCAGGTGGCCTACGCGACGAGCAAGTTCGCCGTCCGCGGCTTCGCCGAGGCGCTGCGGCACGAGCTCGCCGACGACGGCGTGGGCGTCACCAGCGTGCACCCCGGCGGCATCGCCACCCGGATCGCCGAGACCGCGCGGCTGGGCAGCGGCGTCGACCCCGTGGAGGCCGCGCGGGGCACCGCCGAGTTCTCCCGGCTGCTGCGCTACCCGGCCGACCGCGCCGCGCGGCGCATCGTCGAGGCCGTGGAGCGCCGCCGCCCGCGGCTGCTCATCGGCGCCAGCGCCGTCGTCCCCGACGTCCTCGTGCGGCTCGCACCCGGCTCCTACGGGCGGGTGCTGGCCGGCGCCGCGCGGCTGGCGGGCCTGCGCCGCGGCTGACCGATGAGCGGGCGCCCGCCCGCCGGTCTGCCCTCGCACAGGCGCACCCCGAGGAGGACCCCATGGGCACCGACGGCACCCCCGGCACCGGCGGCGACGCCCGCGCGGCGGCGCTGCGCACGCTCGACCCGCTGGTCGGCACCTGGGCGGTCTCCGGTCCGGGTGACCTGTCCGGCGAGGTCCGGTACGCGTGGATGGAGGGCGGGGCCTGGCTGGTCCAGGACGTCGACCTGCGCCGTCCTGACGGGCGCGACCGCGGCGTCGAGTACATCGGCTACGACGAGGCCAGCGGGCAGCTGCGGTCGCACTTCTTCGGCACCGGTGGCGAGCTGCTCGAGTACACCTACCGCGTCGAGGCCGACCTGCTGACCATCTGGTTCGGCGATCCCGACTCCCCGGCCCGCTTCGAGGGCCGGTTCAGCGCCGACGGGCGGGTCAACGACGGCGCCTGGCAGTGGCCGGGCGGCGGCTACGCCACCACGATGACCCGCACCGGCTGACCCGCGCCGTCCGCCCTCCTCCGCGAGACTGGCCCCGGACCCCGCCGGCCGCGGCGGGCCGAGCCGGGGGAGGACGACGTGACCGAGCCGGAGGAGACGCCGCGCGACGGCGGCCGGGTGGCACGCACGGTCGAGGACTTCGTCGCGCAGCTGCGCGGCTTCACCGACCGGGCCACCCGGCTCGCCGCGGGCGCGGTGCCGTCGGGGCTCGCGCTGCCGCGGCTGCCCTCGCCGCCGGGGGCGATGTCGGCGGCGCAGGTCCGCTCGATCGCCGCGTCGGTGAAGGCGCAGCGGCAGCTGATCGAGGGCCTGGTCGGGCAGCTGCAGGCCTTCGACGAGCAGCTCGCCGTCTTCGAGCGGATCCTCGACCCGCTCGTGGAGTGGAGCTCCACCTGGGCGCGGCTGGAGGAGTCCTTCGCCGACGTCGTCCGCCGGTCACCGACCGACCCTCAGACCCCGTCCTCGTAGCAGGCGGTGAGCGCCCCCACCACGAGCGGGACGTCGAGCGCCGAGGCCAGCTCGCGGCAGGAGTGCATGGCCAGCATCGGCGCGCCGACGTCGACGGTGGCCAGCCCCAGCCGGGTCGCCGTCAGCGGGCCGATCGTCGAGCCGCAGGGCAGGTCGGCGCGGGAGACGAAGGTCTGGAACGGCACGCCGGCCTCGGCGCACCGCTCGGCGAACCACGCGCCGCCGGCCGCGTCGGTGGCGTAGGCCTGGTTGGCGTTGACCTTCACCACCGGGCCGCCGCCGAGCTGCGGGGCGTGGGCGGGCTCGTGCCGGTCGTACCGGGTCGGGTGGACGGCGTGCGCCATGTCGGCCGAGACCAGCCGCGAGCGGGCCAGCGCCCGGGGCAGCGCCTGCGGGTCGCCGCCGTCGGTGACCGCCACGACCCGCCGGACGACGTCCTCGAGGAAGCTGCCGCGCGCGCCGGACATCGAGCCGCTGCCCACCTCCTCGTGGTCGTTCGCCACGAACACCTGCGTGCGTGCGCCGGGTGCGGCGGCGAGCAGCCCGGTGACGCCGGCGTGGCAGCTGGCCAGGTTGTCCAGCCGAGGCGCGGCGATCCACGTGCCGTCGGCGCCGGTGGTGCCCGCCGGCTGGGTGTCGGCCAGCACGAGGTCGGAGGCGAGCACGTCGGCGGGCGCGACGCCGGCGGCCTCCGCGAGCGCCTCGGTCAGGCCGGGTTCGGTGCCGAGGTCGCGCGACCACACCGGGACGAGGTGCCGCTGCGGGTCGAGGGTCAGGCCCTCGCGCACCGAGCGGTCGAGGTGGATGGCCAGCGAGGGCAGCCGCAGCGGGGCGCCGTCGAGCCGGACCAGCTCGGTGCGCCCGCCCCGCAGCACGACCCGGCCGGCGACGGTGAGCTCGCGGTCGAGCCAGGTGTGCCACAGCCCGCCGCCGTACGGCTCGACGCCCACGAGTCGGTAGCCGGCCTGCCGCACGTCGGAGCGCGGGCGCACTCGGAAGGTGGGGGAGTCGGTGTGCGCGCCGACCAGCCGCATGCCCGCCTCGGCGAGCGGGGCGGCGCCCAGCCGGAAGGCGACGACGCTGCCGCCGCGCACCACGGCGTACAGGCCGCCGGGGGCGAGGGTCCAGGCGTCGTCCTCGGCCAGCACGGTGGCGCCGGCCGCGGTCAGCCGGCGGGTGAGCTCGGCGACGGCGTGGAAGGGGGACGGCGAGGCGTCGACGAGGGCGCGCAGGTCGTCACCGGGGGAGAGGCCGGGGGAGAGGTCGGGCACCTCCGCGATCCTGCCCCACGGACCGGACGGGCTCGACCCCGGTCGTGAATGGTCATGCGTGAGCGTGCATAATCTCTCTCGTGTCCAAGGTGCTCACGTCCCTGCCCGTCGGTGAACGCGTCGGGATCGCCTTCTCCGGTGGTCTCGACACCTCCGTGGCGGTCGCCTGGATGCGCGACAAGGGCGCCGTCCCCTGCACGTACACCGCCGACATCGGCCAGTACGACGAGCCCGACATCGCGTCGGTGCCCGGCCGCGCCTCCGCCTACGGCGCGGAGATCGCCCGGCTCGTCGACTGCCGGGAGGCGCTGGTCGAGGAGGGCCTGGCGGCCCTGACCTGCGGCGCCTTCCACATCCGCTCCGGCGGGCGCAGCTACTTCAACACGACGCCGCTGGGCCGCGCGGTCACCGGCACGTTGCTGGTCCGCGCGATGCTCGAGGACGGCGTCGGCATCTGGGGCGACGGCTCGACGTTCAAGGGCAACGACATCGAGCGCTTCTACCGCTACGGCCTGCTGGCCAACCCGTCGCTGCGCATCTACAAGCCGTGGCTGGACGCCGCGTTCGTCGAGGAGCTCGGCGGCCGGCAGGAGATGTCGGAGTGGCTGACCGCGCACGGCCTGCCCTACCGGGACAGCGCGGAGAAGGCCTACTCCACCGACGCCAACATCTGGGGCGCCACCCACGAGGCCAAGCGCCTCGAGCACCTCGACGCCGGCATCGAGATCGTCCAGCCGATCATGGGCGTCCGGTTCTGGGACCCGGCCGTCGAGATCGAGCCCGAGGACGTCACCATCGGCTTCGCCAACGGGCGGCCGGTGTCGGTCAACGGCAAGGAGTACGCCTCCGCCGTCGACCTGGTGCTCGAGGTCAACGCGATCGGCGGCCGGCACGGGCTGGGCATGTCCGACCAGATCGAGAACCGGGTGATCGAGGCCAAGAGCCGCGGCATCTACGAGGCGCCGGGCATGGCGCTGCTGCACGCCGCCTACGAGCGGCTGGTCAACGCGATCCACAACGAGGACACCCTCGCGACCTACCACACCGAGGGCCGGCGGCTGGGCCGGCTGATGTACGAGGGCCGGTGGCTGGACCCCCAGGCGCTCATGCTGCGGGAGTCGCTGCAGCGCTGGGTCGGCATGGCCGTCACCGGTGAGGTCACGCTGCGGCTGCGGCGGGGCGAGGACTGGTCGATCGTCGACACCACCGGCCCCGCGTTCAGCTACCACCCCGACAAGCTGTCGATGGAGCGCACCGAGGACCCGGCGTTCGGCCCGACCGACCGGATCGGCCAGCTGACCATGCGCAACCTCGACATCGCCGACTCCCGCGCCAAGCTCGAGCAGTACGCCCGGCTCGGCATGGTCGGCGGCGGCGGGAGCGAGACGGCGGTCATCGGCGCGGCGCAGGCCGCGGCCACCGGCCTGATCGACGGCATGACCGAGGGCGGCGCCGAGGCGATCGCCGGCCGCGCCGTCGCCGGGGTCGACGACGAGGCCCTCGACCGCGCCGCCATGGAGTCCGGCACCGACTGACGCCCGGGTCCGCCTCCCCGCGCGCGGGAGGCGGACCCCGGCGGAGTGGCCGTCAGGTGCCCCCGCGGAGGGCGTCGACGGGCTCGATGCGGGCCGCGCGACGGGCCGGCAGACCGCCGGCGACCAGGCCGACGACCGCGCCGAGCAGCGCGCCGCCCAGAGCGACCCACGGGTCGACGACGGGGGTCCAGCCCCGCACCACGGAGACGCCGACGACGGCGAACACGCCCAGGGCCGCGCCGATCAGGCCGCCGAGCAGGCCGACGACGACCGACTCGGCGACGAACTGCCCGGCGATCTGACGCCCCGTCGCCCCGATCGCCCGGCGCAGGCCGATCTCGCCGACCCGCTCCATCACCGACAGCGTCGTCACGTTCGCGATGCCCACCCCGCCGGCGAGCAGCACGATCACCGACAGGACGAGGAACACCTCGTTCACGTCGGCCTGCACGTCCCGCCCGAGCTCGGACCGGCCGTCCGGGGCGTCCACCTCCAGGCTCTCCGGGTCGTCCGGCGCCAGCGCGAGCGCGGCCTGGCCGCGCAACTGGGGGCCGGCCCCCACGGCGATGCGGGCCTGCGCGTCGCCGGGGGCGGCCAGTCCGAAGTCGGCACGGGCCGTCCCGGTGGGGAGGATGACCGCGCCGAGCAGCTCCGCGCGGGCGTCGAGCGAGGCGACCACGCCCACCACGGCGTAGGCAATGCCGTCGATGAACACCGAGGGCTGCGTGTCGACCCGGACGACGCCCAGCCGCTCGGCCACGCGGGCGCCCAGGACGGCCACCCGGTCGGCCCGGCGGTCGTGCCCGGCGTCGAAGAAGCGGCCGGTGGCCAGCTGCCCACCGAGGGTGTCGAGCAGCTCGTCGGAGGCCGCGTACACCGGGGGAGGGGCGCTCGGCGGCTGCGACGGGTCGTTGACCGGCACCGTCGTGACGACCGCCTCGGCCAGCGGCACCTCGGCCAGCAGTGTCGCCGACTCGATCCCGGCGAGCCGCTCCAGCCGGGGGACGGCGTCCCAGGGCAGCGCCGTCGTCGCGACGGTCGTCCCGCCCCCGGTGCTCGCCGTCCGCGGGGTGACGACGAGCTGGGTGACCGAGGCGGCGTCGAACTGGCGGGCGATCTGCGCGGCGGCGGTCTGGGCGAGGCCGATGGTGGCGACGAGCGCGGTGATGCCGAGCACGGTGCCGAGGACCGTCATCACCAGGCGCCCGGGCCGGGAGCCGATGTCCGCGGTGGCCTCGCCGAGCAGGTCGGTGAAGCGGAAGCGGTCGGCCGGCGCGACCGGGCTCCCGGGAGTGGGGACGGGCCGCCGTCGCAGGCGGGCCGGCAGGAGGGGCCGGGGCAGGCGCCGCACGCGGGACGGCGGGGTGGCCCGGCCCGTCACCCCGCCTCGCTCACGCGGCCGTCGGCGAGCCGGATCCGCCGGGAGGCCCGCCGCGCCACGTCCGCGTCGTGGGTGATGACCACCAGGGTCAGCCCGTCGGCCTGCAGCTCGTCGAACAGGGCCATGATCTCCCCGGACGTGGCCTGGTCGAGGTTGCCGGTCGGCTCGTCGGCCAGGAGCACGCGGGGACGCGAGGCGACCGCGCGGGCCACGGCGACCCGCTGCCGCTCTCCTCCGGAGAGGGTCCCGGGCAGGAAGTCGACGCGGTGGCCGAGGCCCACCCGCTCGAGGGCCTCCCGGGCCCGCGGCTCCCGCTCGGCGCGCGGGGTGCCGTTGTAGAGCATGGGCAGGAGCACGTTCTCCAGCACGCTGCGGCGGGACATCAGGTGGAACGCCTGGAAGACGAAGCCGAGGTGCCGGGCGCGCAGGGCGGCCCGCTCGTCCTCGTCGAGCGTCCCGGTGAGCACCCCGCCGAGCCGGTACTCACCGACCGTCGGGCGGTCGAGGAGCCCGAGGACGTTGAGCATCGTGGACTTCCCCGACCCGCTGGGGCCGGTGACGGAGACGTAGTCGCCGTCGGCGACGGACAGGCTGACCCCCTTGAGCGCCTGCACCTCGGGAGGGCCGGGGAACGACCGGGTGACGTCCCGCAGCTCGATGGCCGGCGGCGCGGCGGGTTCGGTGGCCGGCAGGCTGGCCGGCAGCTTGGCCGGCACCGTGGCAGCGACGGTGGCCGGCAGCGGCTCCGTCGCCGGGTCGGCGGCCGGCGCCGCGGGCCCGGTCGTCACCGGCCGACCACCACGAGGTCGTCCTCCTCGAGGTCGCCCTCGACGGGGCGGACCTCGACGGCGCCGTCGGCGGCCAGCCCGGTCTCCACCACGACCGTGCGGGTCTCGGCGCGGGCGCCGTCGCGCGGGTCGCCCTCGACCACCTCGACCCGTGCCTCCCCGCCGGGCCCGGCGCTCAGCGCGGCCAGCGGCACGGAGAGCACGTCGCCGTCCGTCGCCCCCACCGGGATCCCGACCCGCACGTTGGCGCCCTGCAGTTCGGCGACCTGCTCCGGCGTGAGCGGGGCGGGCTCCAGCTGCACGGTCCACCGGGCCTCCTCGCCCTCGCCCGGGGTGACCTCGGTGACCGTGGCGGGGTGCTCGGTGCCGTCGGGCAGGTCGAAGGCGGCCGTCATGCCCGCGCTGAGAAGCCGGGCGTCGGCGACGGCCACGGTGCCCGAGAGGCTGAGGGTGGCTCCCGACACGGTCATCGCCGTGCCCTGGAGCACCGCACCGCGCCGCGCCTCCACCGCGTCCACCCGGCGCGGGAGCTGGGTGAGGTAGAGGACCTCGCCGGCGGGCAGGGCCGGCAGGGCGGCCTCCCGCGCCCGTCCGAGCTCCTCGCGCGCCAGGGCGAGCTGGTCCTCGGCGGCGGACAGCGAGGCCCGCTGCGCCGTGGTGTCGGGCGGTGCGTCGAGCGCCTGGCGCCGCAGCTGGGCGAGGGCCAGGGTGTCCCGCAGGTCGCCGATCGTGACCGCGTCGTCGGGCGTCGCGGCGAGGGCGGCGTCGAGGGCGCGCCGCGCGCTGGCGACCGCGTTGTCCGCCTCCCGGACGTCGACCGCCGACGGCCCGCTCCGGGCGCTGCTGAGCTCGGCCTGCGCGGCCGCGACCGCCTGCTCCGCGCCCCGGACGGCGTCCTGCGCCGCCAGCACGCCGTCCTCGGAGCCCTCCTCGGGAGCCGGTGGCGGGTAGCCGGCCTGCGCGTAGAGCGCGGTCACCGCGGCGGCCGCGGTCTGGTCGAACACGTCGTTGCCGGGGTCGCCGGCGTCCAGGCCGACGGCGCGCACGGCCTCCTTGAACTGGACGACGTCGGGTCCGGAGACCCCGACGCGCAGCGTCCGGTACGCCGGCAGCTCTCCCGGCAGGACGACGACCGGGCGGCCGGCGATCTCCAGCGCCACCTCCACCGCGTCCAGCTCGGAGCCGACCTCCGGCACCTGGCCGGTGACGACGGCGGGGCCGGGGACGGCGGAGGTGTCGATGGTGACCTCGACGGAGTCGGCGTACCCGACCTCGCCCCGGATGGTGACGTCGTTGCTCAGCGCCCCGAAGGCCACGGGCACGGTGACCAGGCCGGGCGCCGGCGCCTCGTCCGACGTGGCGTCCGGCGCGACGAGGAACCGGCCGGTGAGGAGTCCCGCGACCAGCGCGACGACCGCCACCGCGGTGGTGCCCCACAGCGGGCGGTTGCGGTGCAGCAGCGAGAGCCAGGCCGACCACCGGGAGGCCCTCGCCCCGGTCGTGGCCGGCGGGTCGAGGTCCTCCACGTCCGGTCCGGTCACCGTCAGTCCCGCTCGGCCGCGGCGACCAGCGCGTCCAGCTCCGCCCGGTGGTCGTCGATGAACTGCTCCTCGACCTCGTGGGTGATCTCGGTCGAGCGGTCGCGGTAGTCGGTCTCCTCGCGGCAGCCCAGGTCGGCCAGGGCGAGCTCCACCTCGCGCTCGGCCAGCGCGTCGAGGGCGGCCTGGTCGGGCTCACCGGTCGAGGTGCCGTCCTCGGAGACGGCGACGTCCTCGTAGACCGCGTTCAGGTCGTCGTAGACGGAGTTCTGCGCGTCGACCTGGGTGGCGTGACCTCCGTGGCCGGCGGCATCCATGCACGCGGCCCACTCGGCGTCCAGCTCGGCCATGCCCGGCCACGTCGGCATGCTGGTGTACAGCTCGTCGATGGCCGCGAACAGGGACGCGAACTCCTCGGACTGGGAGAGGTCCTCGCCGGCGACCTCGTGCTGGGCGGCGCCCTGGCAGCCGGCGGTGGTCCAGTCGTACTCGTAGGAGCCGTCCTCGGCGAGGTCCTCCTCGTCGGGCATCGGGCCCGACAGCGCCTCGTAGAAGGCCGTCTGCTCCGACTCCGACAGGCTCGCCACGTAGTCGGCGTTGGGGTCGACGAACTCCTCCTCGGGCGCCGGCTGCTCGGTGTAGGGGGACGTGACCGCGCCGTAGCCGTACTGGCTCACCCAGTCCCGGTCGTCCGGCTCCCACTCGACGTCCTCGTAGGAGACGAAGCCGGCCGACTGCGTGTTCGGCGTGTACTCGAAGCCCTGCTCCTGCATGCAGCCGGCGATGAGCTCCTCCGTGCGCTCCTGCTCCTCGGCGAACCGGCGCTCCTGCTCCTCCGGGGAGAGGTCGCCGCCGTAGAGGGCGTCCAGGTACTCCGACAGCGGGGAGGTCTGCTCGGCGGCGTCGGCTGCCGCACCGGAGTCGCCGTCCGAGCCGGAGCAGCCGGACAGGAGCAGCGCGAGGGCGGCCACGGCCGACACCCGGGCGAGAGCAGGACGGACGTTCACGAGGCCTCCCGACGGACGATCTGTGCGCACCGTAGGGGGCCGGAACCGCTGCGTACATCATCCTCGGGACGGATCCGTACGGGTGTCGTCCGGGAGGAGCGCGGCGGTCCCGGCACGTCCGGGAGGCCCGCCCGCGCCCGTTCTGTAGGAGTGCTCGACAGCCCAGCCGGGTGTACGGGTCAACGACCGTTGAACCCGCTGTCAGGGGAGCATCCGATGACGCAGACCCGACCCGTCGGTGCGGGCGATCAGTCGGTTGACCGTGCGACCACCGAGGAGCGCCACAGCGGTGTCCGCATGACCGGTCACGACGGGGAGGACGGGACGAAGGCCTTCTACATCCTCATCGAGGCGCGCCCCGGCAAGACGGACGAGGTGCGCGAGATGCTGGCCGACATCCTCAGGTGCGTCCAGGACGAGCCGGCCACCGGCCCCTGGTGCGCGGGGCAGCACTCGGAGACCACCTTCGCGATCTTCGAGGTCTTCCCGGACCTCGCGGGGCGTCGGGCGCACGTGGCCGGCGGGGGCGGCGACGTCTTCCGTGACGTCGAGCGCATGAACGACATCCTCGCCAGGCCGGCTCACGTGCAGAAGGTCGACGTCCTGCTGAGCAAGCAGGTCTTCACGGCGCTGCCGCGGTGACCCGGGACCAGCTGCACCCGGACCTGGACCAGATCAGCATGGCCCAGGTCCTGCACGGGTTCGCCGACCCCGCGCGCCTCCACATGGTCAAGACGATGCACGAGCTCGGCGAGTGTCAGTGCTCGCTCGTCCACGCCGATCTCGGGCTGAGCAAGTCCAACGCCTCGCACCACTTCCGGGTCCTGCGGGAGAGCGGCATCCTGCGGCGCAGCCAGCGGGGCAGCCAGCAGTACGCCGCGTTGCGCGCCGAGGAACTGGAACAGCGCTTCCCGAGGCTGCTCGCCTCCGTGTTGAGCAACATCGACGTCGCGGAGCCCGACCGGAGCGCTCCTCGCACGCAGTAGCGCCATCGGTCCTCCGTGCGGTCGTGGCGCCACCGTGTGCCATGGGCCGCGTCGAGGCGGCTCCACGCCGTACCTAGGTCCGCTCGGCGCCCCAGCGTGCGAGCGCGACGATCGCCTCGCGCAGGGCGAGGCCGCGATCAGTCAGCGCGTAGGCCCGGGTGTTGTGCCGCAGCGGCAGGCGGGTCAGGACGCCGGCCGCTTCGAGCTCGCGCAGCCGGGTGGCGAGCATGTTCGTGGGGACCCCGAGGTCGCGCTGCAGATCGCCGTAGCGCTGCGGCCCGTCGAGCAGTCTCTCCACGATCAGGAGGGCCCACCGGGCTCCGACGACGTCGAGGGCCGCGGCGAGGTCGCTCACGCGGTCGGATCGTCGGCCGGCTTCATCCAGAACGGCGAGTAGTGGTAGCCGTCGAGGTCGTCGAACTGGCGCTGGTACATGAAGGGGTGGTCGTCGGTGTCCCCGATCCGGCCGCCCGCGGCGCGGGCGCGCTCGGTGAGCTCGTCGACCGCCTCGCGGCTGCCCAGGTCGAACGAGACGGTGACCTTCGAGGGCGTGTCGGGTCCGCCGACCAGGTCCTCGGTGCCGCCGACGCTCGCGTACATCTCGCGGTTGCCGAGCATGACGTACTGCTCGGGCGCGATCGCGAAGCACGACACGTTGTGGTCGGACATCTCGGCGTCGAGGGTCCAGCCGAGGGCGGTGTAGAAGGCGGTCGCGCGCTCGACGTCCTCGACCGGGCAGGTGATGAAGAGGCTCATGCGGTGGACACTTGCAAAATGCAAGTGCGGCGTCAAGTCCCGCTGCCGCGCTCCACCGCAGAGCGGTTCGCCGACCTTGCCATCCGGAAAGCCCCCTGATGGCGGAGCGGTCGGTGTCCCTGAGCGGCCCGTTCAGGGACACCGGCATGCCGTGTTCGACAGGGGATGCTCACCGCATGAACGAGAGGAAGGCGCCACACCTCGACGGACTCACGCCCGACGACGCCGCGCGCGTCTGCTCCGAGCGGGGCCTCGAGTTGACCATCGACAACGCCCACATGATCGAGGTGTGGGAGTGGGATCCCTCGCGCGTGCGCGTGACTGAGCAGTCGCCGACCCCAGGCAGCCGCATGGCCTCCCGGGTGGTGTCCGTCTGGGTCGAGGTCCTGGGCGGTGGCGACGAGACGGGCGTCCGAGAGCCACGGCGGCCGCCGCCACCGTCGTCCGCACCAGGGTCCGGATTCGATGACGCCTGAGTGAGCGCTCGGCGGCGACGGTCGCTGACCGCCTTCGCCCGGTGTCCTCGAAGCCGCCTTTCAGCGACGTGTGCCGTCGAGTCCGCCCCCTGGGCGGCCGGCGTCACCCGGGCGGGCGGACGTCGACTCGCAGCGGGTGGTCGGCCGGCACCTCGACGAGCACCAGCGCGACGCCGTCGGGGTCGGCGACCGTCGCCTCGAGCAGCCCCCACGGCATGCGCTCGGGCGGGGAGACGACGGGGACGCCGGCCCGCGAGAGCCGGTCGGCCTCCGCGGTGAGGTCGCGCACCTGGACCCACAGCGCCAGGCCGCGCGGCGGCTCGGCGGCGTGCCCCGACACCTCGAGCAGGCCGTTGCCGAGGAAGAAGACGACCCCGCGGTGCTCCGGCGGACCGAACTCGCGGTACACGGCCAGCCCGAGGACGTCCCGGTAGAAGGCCTGCGAGCGGGCGGCGTCGGTGGGGCGGAGGAGCACGCGGCTGCTCAGCACGTCCATGCCGCCCATCCTCTGCCCGCCCGTCCTCTGCCCGCGCATACCCTCGGCCGGTGACCCCTCCCGCCCCGCCGGCGGCGCCTCCCGCCGACCGGCGGCGGGACCTGCGCGCCGACTGCTCCGCCTGCGCGGGCCTGTGCTGCGTGCTGCCCGCCTTCGCCGCCTCGGCGGACTTCGCGCTCGACAAGCCGGCCGGACAGCCGTGCGTCCACCTGACCGGCCTGGACGTCGGGGCGGCCCGCTGCGGCATCCACGCCGACCTCCGGCAGCGCGGCTTCCCCGGCTGCACGGTGTTCGACTGCTTCGGCGCCGGCCAGCGGCTCGTGCAGGCCGCCGCGGTGGAGCGCCCGGCCGAGGACCCCGGCGTGGCCGCCGCCTTCCCCGTCCTGCGCCAGCTGCACGAGCTGCTCTGGTACCTCACCGAGGCGGCCGTGCTGCCGCTCGAGGCGCCACTGCGGGACGACGTCTCCGCCCTGGCGGAGCGCACCGAGCTCCTCGCGGCCGGCACGCCGGCGGAGCTCGCCGCCGTCGACCCGGCCGCCGTCCGCGCCGAGGCCGGCGAGCTGCTCGGCCGGGTGAGCGCCGCCGCCCGCCCCGGAGGGCGCGACCGCCGCGGCGCCGACCTCGTCGGGGCGGCGCTGCGCGGTGCGGACCTGCGGCGGGCCGGCCTGCGCGGCGCCTACCTGATCGCCGCCGACCTGCGCGGCGCGGACCTGCGGGGCGCCGACCTCCTCGGGGCGGACCTGCGGGGCGCCGACCTGCGCGGTGCCGACCTCACCGGCGCCCTGTTCCTCACCCGCCCGCAGGTGGCCGCCGCCCGCGGCGACGCCGCCACCCGGCTGCCGGCCGGGCTGGAGCGCCCGCCGCACTGGGCAGCGGCGGTCAGCCCGCCGCGTCCTCGTCGTCGGGGCGGCCGCGGCGGCGCAGCAGGCCGGTGACCCCGATGACCCGGTTCTGCGCCTGACGGATCGTCGCGATCATCGGCATGAGGTCCTCGTCGATCGTGCGGATGATGTCCGGCACCGCGTCGACGGCGGGGTCGTCGAGCACCCGGCCGACCCGCTCCAGCCCCGGCTTCAGTGCGCGCACCGGCTCCTCGAGCTCGCCGACCAGCGTCTCCAGCCGCTCGGCGGTGCGCTGCGCCGAGGAGATCGCCGACGTCGCCGTGGAGGTCGCGGCGATCAGCTCGCGGACCGCGCCGTTGAGCTCGGTCAGGGTGCGCGGCAGCTGGGCCAGCGCCTCGGTCTGCGTCTGCAGGAGCGTCAGCAGCTCCGTGAAGCCGGGGATCTTCGGCATGCCGAGACGGAAGGGGTCCACACCGCCAACCGTCGTCCCCCCGCCGTGCGCACCGCAACTCAGCCGGGCAGCACCTCGCGCCACCGCTTCCCGGCGGCCCGGCCGCTGCGGACGTCGGCGAGGCCCCGCATGGCGTAGAGGTCGTGCCAGGTGCCGGTGAGCAGCCCGAACACCCCGACGCCGGTCTCCAGCATGGAGGGGTTCGGCGGAGGCATGCCGTTGGGCCGGACGAAGGTGACCTTCCACCGCTGACCGGCCGCCGTCAGCTTCACGCCGCCGCCGAACCACCACCACGGCCAGGACACGTCGGTCACCTGCGCCAGCGGGACGTCGAACACCGGGGTGTCGCTGACGAAGGTCAGCCCGCCCTGCGCCGTCGCCAGGTAGCCGGGGACGTTGCGCAGCCCCCCGATGAGCCACGCCGGTGAGACCAGTGCCTGCGTCGTGGGGTGCACGCCGCTCCTCTCAGAGAGCCCTCAGGATGTCCTCGACCCGCTCGCGCGCGTCGCCGAACAGCATCCGGGTGTTCTCGCGGAAGAACAGGGGGTTCTGCACGCCGGCGTAGCCGGTGCTCATCGACCGCTTGAACACCACCACGTGCTCGGCCTCCCAGACGTGCAGCACCGGCATGCCGGCGATCGGGCTGCCCGGGTCCTCGGCCGCGGCTGGGTTGACCGTGTCGTTGGCGCCGATGACCAGCACCACCGACGTCTTGGCGAGGTCGTCGTTGATCTCGTCCATCTCCAGGACGACGTCGTAGGGCACCTTCGCCTCGGCGAGCAGCACGTTCATGTGCCCGGGCAGCCGCCCCGCGACGGGGTGGATGCCGAAGCGGACCTCCACGCCCTTGTCGGTGAGGGTGCGGGTGAGGTCGGCGACGGCGTTCTGCGCGTGCGCCACCGCCATGCCGTAGCCGGGGGTGATGACGACGGAGTCGGCGTCGCGGAGCAGCTGCGCGACCTCCTCGGCGGTGACCTCGGTGTGCTCGCCCTCGACGGCGGCCGCGGTGGTGCTGCCCTCGTTGCCGAAGCCGCCGGCGATCACCGACAGGAACGAGCGGTTCATCGCCTGGCACATGATGTAGCTGAGGTAGGCACCCGAGGAGCCGACCAGCGCGCCGGTGATGATCAGCAGGTCGTTGTCGAGCAGGAAGCCCGACGCCGCGGCCGCCCAGCCCGAGTAGCTGTTGAGCATCGAGACGACGACCGGCATGTCGCCGCCGCCGATCGAGGCGACCAGGTGCCAGCCCAGGCCCAGCGCCAGCACGGTGAGCGCCGACAGCACGCCGAGGCCGGGGGAGACGACGAAGACGACGGTCAGGCCGACGAACACCGCGAGCGCGCCGACGTTCAGCGCGTTCTTGCCCGGCAGGACCAGCGGGTTGCTCCTGATCCGCCCCGACAGCTTGAGGAACGCGACGATCGAGCCGGTGAAGGTGACCGCGCCGATGAAGACGCCGATCGCCACCTCGGCGGAGTGGATGCCGACCGGCAGCCCCAGCTCCTCGGCCTCCCCGGCGGGCGCGCCCTCCACCGACAGGTAGCCGTTCCAGCCGACGAGCACCGCGGCCAGGCCGACGAAGCTGTGCAGCAGCGCGATGAGCTCGGGCATGCCGGTCATCTCGACGATGCGCGCCCGCCAGATGCCGATCGCCGCACCCAGGGCCATGGCGACGACGATCAGCCCGACGGCGAGCGCGTCACCGTTGCGCCAGGCCAGCCCGATGGTGGCGACCAGCGCGATGGCCATGCCGGCGATGCCGTAGGCGTTCCCGGCCTTCGCCGTCTCGTGCCTCGACAGGCCGGCCAGGCTCAGCACGAACAGCAGGCCCGCGACGATGTAGGCGGCCGAGGCCGCGGTGGTGGCGGACATCGCGTCAGGCCCTCCGGAACATGCCGAGCATGCGGCGGGTCACCGCGAAGCCACCGAAGACGTTGATGCTCGCCAGCAGCACGGCGAGGAAGGCGAGCACGGTGACCACCGTGCTGACGTGCCCGAGCTGCAGGATCGCGCCGACCACGATGATCCCGGAGATGGCGTTGGTGACGCTCATCAGCGGGGTGTGCAGCGCGTGGTGCACGTGCCCGATGACGTAGAACCCGACGACCACCGACAGCGCGAACACCGTCAGGTTGCCGATGAGCTGGTCGGGGGAGAAGGCGGCCAGCAGGAACAGCAGCGCGGCGCCGAGCCCGACCAGCGCGGCCCGCCGACCGGGTGGCGCGGGGGCCTTGGCGGCCGGTGGTGGCAGCGGCGCCGCTGGTGACGCGGCCGCGGCGGGCGCCGCGGAGACCTGCACCGGCGGCGGGGGCCACAGCTTCTCGCCCGCCCGGGCCACGGTCATGCCGCGCACGACGACGTCGTCGAGGTCGAGGACCAGCCGCCCGTCCTTGCCCGGAGTGAGCAGCTTGACCAGGTTTCCCAGGTTCGTGGCGAACAGCTGCGAGGCCTGCGCGGGCAGCCGGGCGGGCAGGTCGGTGTAGCCGATGATCGTCACGCCGTTCGGCGTCACCACCACCTCGTCGGGCACCGAGCCCGCCACGTTGCCGCCCTGCGCGGCGGCCATGTCCACGACCACCGACCCGGGCTTCATGCTCGCCACCATGTCCTCGGTGAGCAGCCGGGGCGCGGGGCGGCCGGGGATCAGCGCGGTGGTGACGACGACGTCGACGTCGCGGGCCTGCTCGGCGTACATGACGGCGGCGCGCGCGTTGAAGCTCTCCGAGGTGACCGACGCGTAGCCGGTGCCCGATCCCGATGCCCGACCGGCGGCCTGCTCCTCCTCGTCGGCCGGCACGCCCACGTACTCCCCGCCGAGCGAGCGCACCTGCTCGGCCACCTCGGGGCGGACGTCGGTGGCCCGCACGATCGCGCCCAGGCTGCTCGCGGCGCCGATCGCGGCGAGCCCCGCGACGCCGGCGCCGGCGACGAACACCTTGGCCGGCGGCACCTTGCCCGCGGCGGTGACCTGGCCGGTGAAGAACCGGCCGAACGCGTGCGCGGCCTCCACGACGGCGCGGTAGCCGGCGATGTTGGCCATCGACGACAGCACGTCCAGCGACTGGGCGCGGGAGATGCGCGGGACGGCGTCCATGGCCAGCGCGGTGACCCCGCGGGCGACGAGCGCGTCGAGCAGGTCGGGGGACAGCGCGGGGGCGAGCAGCGAGACGAGCACCGCGTCGGACCGCAGCCGCGCGACCTCGTCGGGAGTGGGGGCGTTGACGTGCAGGACGACGTCGGCGCCCCACGCCTCGGCCGCCGACCCGATGCGGGCGCCGGCCGCGACGTAGGCCTCGTCGGGGAAGTCGGCGCGCCCTCCGGCGCCGGACTGGACCAGGACCTCGTGGCCGAGGGCGAGCAGTTGCCCGACGCTCACGGGCGTCGCGGCCACCCGCGTCTCGTTCCGTCGGGTCTCTGCCGGCACACCGATGAGCACGCGCACTCCAACGTCAGTTCGGGCCGGCCCCGTTGCCGGCGTGACTGGGTGGTGCAGCGGGGAGGCGGGCGGCCCGACCCCGGTGAGGCATGGTGGCAGGCCGATCCGGCATCCGGCCCCAGCCGGCCCCGTTTCGTGACGCGGATCGCACCGGGTCCGGGTCAGCCCACGCGGTCGGCGACGTCGCGCAGCACGGCCGTCCAGTCCTCGAGGACGGCCTCCCGGCCCGTGCGGACGACGACGACGTCGGTGGCCGGGTCGACGTAGACGAACTGGCCCTTGTTGCCGCGCGCGGAGAACCGGCCCTCGCGCTCGGTGTCCACCCACCACCAGTACTGGTAGTGCTCGGCCGGGTCGCCGCTGGTGTCCCGCGCGGTCGCCTCGGCCACCCAGTCCGCGGGCACCACCTGCCGGTCGCCGGCGCGGCCCTCGCGGGCGAACAGCAGGCCGAAGCGGGCGTAGTCCAGCGCGCGGGCGTTGAACCCGCTCTCCATCTTCGGGAAGCCCGAGGCGGCGCTGTCGGCGCTCCAGCTCGCGTCGGCCTCGGCGCCCATCGGCCCCCACAGCGCCTCGGCGGCGAACCGCTCCACCGGCTCGCCGACGGCCCGCTCGAGCACCATCCCGACCAGGAGCGGGTTGTAGTTGTTGTAGAGCCAGGTGCGCCCGGGCGGCTCCTCGACCTCGGCGGTCAGCGCGAGCGCGCGCAGGTCGGGGGCGTAGTAGGTGAGCGCGTCGTCGCTCCAGGGCAGGCCCTGCTCCTCGTAGGACAGGCCCGAGGACATGGTCACCAGGTGCCGCAGGGTGACCTCGGCGAAGCGCGGGTCGCGGTCGAGGAGCTCGGGCACGTAGGCGGTGACCGGGTCGTCCAGGCTGCCGATGTGCCCGCGCTCGACCGCCAGGCCCACCAGCGTCGAGAGCACCGACTTGGCCACCGAGAACGACGTCTGCAGCGACTCGCGGGACTGCCCCTCGCCGTAGGTCTCCAGCAGCACCTCGTCGCCGCGCAGCACCACGAACGCCGTCGTCTCCGTGCGCTGCAGCAGCGCGTCGAGGTCCTCCTCGCCGGAGCCGGGCACCGTCACGCGGTCCAGGACGCCGCCCGGGAGGGAGCCCTCGCGCAGCGGCAGGACGTCGTCGCCGGCCGGCACCGGCAGGGCGGGGAAGCGCAGCCGGTCGTCGACGTCGGCGTCCATCCACACCAGCGCCCGCGCGATCCCGGACGAGTCGAGCGAGGCGCGCGCCCACAGCTGCGAGCCACCGCCGAGCGCGAGCGTCCCGACGAGGACGGCGACCAGGCCCGCGGCGACCCGGCCGCGGCGGCGGCGGACCAGCCGCGCGGCGCCCCAGCCCAGGGCGACCGCGACGACGGCGACGAGGACCAGCCAGGCGAGCACGGCTGCGCACCCTAGGTGCCCGGGGCCGGGAACGGCAGCGGCCGGCGCCCCCGTGAGGGGACGCCGGCCGCCGCTGGTCGTGCGGGGTGCCGGTTCAGCCCGTGTAGGGCGCGCCCAGCGGGTCGACCGTCGGGTAGCTGTCGACGGAGGCGGCGAGGCGGTCGGCCGCCCAGTCGCCGTCGCCGAGCACGTGGTCGATCGCGGTGAGCCGGCTGGTGTAGTGGCCGACGCTGTACTCCGCGGTGACGCCGATGCCGCCGTGCAGCTGGATGGTCTCCTTGCCCACGTGCCGGCCCGCCCGGCTGGTCTGCAGCCGCGCCCGGTCGCCGGCCGCGACGACGTCGCCGCCCGCGTCGGCCACCATGCTCGCCCACAGCGCGGTGCTGCGGGCCAGCTCCACGGACACGTACATGTCCGCGGCGCGGAAGGTGAGCGCCTGGAACCGGTTGAGGGTGACGCCGAACTGCTTGCGGGTCTTCAGGTACTCCGCGGTGATGCGCAGCGCGGACTCCATCGCGCCGACCGACTCGTTGGCGTGGGCGATGCGGGCCAGGGCCTGCACCCGCTCGACGTCGGCGCTGCGGTCCGCGGTGCCCTCGCCGAGCAGCTCGGCCGGGGTGCCGTCGAGCGTCACGTTGGCCGCGCGGCCGCCGTCGTGGGTGCGGTAGCCGGTGCGGGTCAGGCCCGCGGCGTCGCCCTGGACGAGGAACAGCGCGGTGCCGCCGTCGACCGCCGCCGACACGACCAGCACGTCGGCGCGGGCGCCGTTGGCGACCGGCTCCTTGACGCCGGTCAGCCGCCAGCCGTCGCCGTCCTGCGTGGCGGTGACCGCCGACGCCGAGGGGCTCCAGCGGGTGGCCGGCTCGGCGTGCGCGAAGGCGAGCACGCTGCCGCCCTCCGACAGCGGTCCGAGGACCGCCGTCCGCTGCGCGGCGGTGCCGACGGCGGCCACCAGGCCGCCGGCGAGGACCACGGCCTCGACGAAGGGCTCGGGCGCCAGCACCCGGCCCATCTCCTCGGCCACGATGCCGACCTCGATCGGGCCGGCGCCCATGCCGCCGTCCTCCTCGGCGAAGGGCAGGCCCAGCACGCCCATCTCGGCCAGTTGCGCCCACGTCTTCTCGTCGAAGCCGGGGTCGCTCCCGACGACCGAGCGGCGCCGCTCGGTGTCGGGGTAGGCGCGCTGCAGCAGGCCGCGCACGGCCTCCCGCAGGTCGTTCTGCTCGCTGTCGTAGGTGAAGTCCACGTCTACCTCACAGCCCCAGGATCGTGCCGGCGATGATGGTCCGCTGGACCTCGTTGCTGCCTCCGTAGATGGAGACCTTGCGGTAGTTCAGGTACTCGGGCGTCGCCACCCGGGCCCAGTCGGGGACCGCGGAGCCGCCGTCGGCGAAGGAGGCCAGCGAGAGCGGGCCGGCGATGTCGACGATCAGCTCGGTGGCCGCCTGCTGCAGCTCCGAGCCGCGCAGCTTGAGCACCGACGACGCCGGGTGCGGCTTGCCGTCGGCGGAGTTTGCGACGACGCGGAGCGCGGTGAGCTCCAGCGCCAGCAGCTCGTTCTCCAGCTCGGCGATCCGCGCGAGGGTGCGGGGGTCCTCCGACAGCGGGCGGCCGCCGGCGGTGATCTCGCGGGCGAACTCCTTGGCCTGCGCGATCAGCTTCTTGGTGGCGCCGACGCGGGCGATGCCGACGCGCTCGTTGCCGAGCAGGAACTTGGCGTAGTCCCAGCCGCGGTTCTCCTCGCCGACGAGGTTCTCGGCGGGGACGCGGACGTCCTCGAAGAAGACCTCGTTGACCTCGTGGCCGCCGTCGATGAGCTGGATGGGCCGCAGCGTGACGCCGGGGGTGTCCATCGGGAAGACCAGCATCGAGATGCCGCGCTGCTTCTTCTCCGCCGTCGGGTCGGTGCGCACCAGGCAGAAGATCCAGTCGGCGTGCTGGCCGAGGGTGGTCCAGGTCTTCTGGCCGTTGACCACCCAGTCGTCGCCGTCGCGGACTGCGGTGGTGCGCAGCGACGCGAGGTCGGAGCCGGCGTCGGGCTCGGAGAAGCCCTGGCACCACCAGATGTCGAGGTTCGCGGTCTTGGCCAGGAACCGCTCCTTCTGCTCCTGGTTGCCGAAGGCGGCGATGACCGGCCCGATCATGCTGGTGTTGAAGGCCAGCGGCTCGGGGACGCTGGCCAGCTGCATCTCCTCGCGCCAGATGTGGCGCTGCAGCGGCGTCCAGTCGCGGCCGCCCCACTCCACCGGCCAGTGCGGCACGGCCAGGCCGGCGGCGTTGAGGGCCCGCTGGGCCTCGATGTACTGCTCGCGGCTCACGTGCCGCCGCGCCGCGACCTGGTCGCGGATCTCCTTCGGCACCTGCGTGGTGAAGAAGGTGCGCATCTCATCCCGGAAGGCCTCCATCTCCGGGGAAAGCTGCAACCGCATGGGACCTCTCTCCTGACGGCGACGGCGCCGTCTCGACGTGTCCCCCGACGATCCCACACCTGTTACTCGGGAGTAGATCCGGAGTGACCGGGCGCGTCGGGCCGGGGGAGGGTGGACGTACCCGGGCCCCGGACGGCGGCTGCCGCCCGGGGCCCGGGGTGCTGCTCAGCGCGTCAGAACGTGTCCCAGAACGCGCAGTTCGCGTCCGCGGCGACGTCGACCGGCCCGATGCCCCCGGCGGAGGCGAGGTCGAGGCCCTGGACGTCGGACGGGTCGGAGTACCGGTGCCAGGCCGGCACGCCGCGGCCGTTGGGGTTGCCGGTGGCCGCGAAGTTCGTCCAGTACCGCACCATCGCCGTCGACAGCTCCTCCTGCTCGGCGGTCAGGCCGTCCCCGAACAGCCCGGGGAACAGGAAGGGCAGCTCGCCGGCGTGCTGGGCGCCCTCGTCGTAGAGCCCCGCCGGGAAGGAGAACGGCGGCCGCGAGAAGTCCAGCAGCGGGTCGGCCGTCTGGTCGCGGAACTGGTAGGCGTAGACCCGGTCGCGGCGGGGCCGCTGGTCCAGCGCCTCGTAGGCGTCGACGTGCTCGCAGGTCGACAGCGCGCTGCCGGTGTCGCTGGCGATCGCGGCGAGCACCCGCAGCGGCGAGCCGTACTCCGCCAGCGGGTAGCGCGCCGCGACCTCGCCCGCCCGGGCGCCGTACCGCTGGGCCAGCACGGTGTCGTAGTTCGCGGGGTCGAGCAGCACGGGCAGCTGCGCCGGCGGGACGCCGAGCGGGGTGAACAGCGTGTTCTCGTCCTGCAGGTTGCCGTGGATCACCGGCACGCGGTTCCAGGTGCCCGAGGTGATCGCGTCGGCCGGCTGCACCGGCAGCGACGACCCGCCGACGACGAACGAGCCGCCACCGGCCGGCCACGCGCGCAGCAGGTCGGGCACCGGCGCCCGCTGCAGGCACGCGACGACCGCGGCGCCCTCCCCGGTGCACCCGACGGCGGTGGCCACGCCCTCGCCGACGGTCTCCGCCTCGTCCAGGGAGGCGTAGCGGGTGGTGCAGCTGTAGCTCTGCGCGATGGCCTTGTCGAACAGCCCGGCGGCCGTGGGGGAGGCCAGCTGCGCGCAGACCGACGACGCCCCGGCCGACTCGCCGAAGATCGTCACGTTGCGCGGGTCGCCGCCGAAGGCCGCGACGTTGCGCTCCACCCACCGCAGCGCGGCCTGCTGGTCGAGCAGGCCGGCGCTGCCGGAGCCCGCGTCGCCGATCGCCGCGGACAGGTCGTCCTGGGCGAGGAAGCCGAACGGGCCGAGCCGGTAGTTGACGGTCACGACGACGGCGTCGCCCTCGAGCGCGAGTTTGCTCGCGTCGTAGCGGTCGCCGCTGCCGGTGCGCCAGGAGCCGCCGTGGATCCACACCATGACCGGCAGCCGGTCGCGGCGGGCGTCCAGCCCGGCGGGCGTGGTGACGTTCAGGTAGAGGCAGTCCTCCTCGGTGGAGGACGTCGGGTTGGTCAGGCTCGCCACCTGCGGGCAGGCGCTGCCCGGCTGCGTGGCGTCGAGCGTCTCCTCCCACGGCTGCACCGGCTGCGGCGGGCGGAACCGGAGGTCGCCGACCGGCGGGGCGGCGAACGGGATGCCCTGGAAGAGGCGGTAGTCGCCGGGGCGGGAGCCGGCGACGGCGCCCTCGGCGGTCTCGACCACCAGCGGCGCGCGGTCGGGCGGGCCGCCGGGACCCGCCGTGCCGGGACCCGCTGCGGCGGGGGAGGCGGTGGCGAGGACGCCCGCGGTGAGCGCGGCGCCGGTGGCGGCGGCGAGCAGCGACCTGCGCGCCCGCCGGGGGAGGGAGAGGGGCAAGGTGACCTCCAGCGTTCCGGCCCGCCACGTCGGTGTGAGCTGGGCCACGGACGGGTGGGACACTAGACGCAGGTGTTCCACGACCGGCGGCCGCCCCCCGGGTGCCGGTACCGCCGGGAGCAGGATGTACCGGTGCCCGGGGGGAACCGCCTGCTGCTGGCCGCGGTCCTCCTTACCGCGGTCAACCTGCGCGCCGCGATCGCCGCCGTCGGGCCGGTGCTCGACGACGTCCGCGCGGACACCGGCCTGTCCGCCGCGGCCGCCGGGCTGCTCACCACGCTGCCCGTGCTGTGCTTCGCCGTGCTCGCGCCGGTGTCGGCCGCGGCGGGACGGCGGCTGGGCGCGGGCCGGGCGGTGCTCGGGTCGCTGCTGCTGCTCGCGGCCGCCCAGGCGCTCCGGGTGCTCGACGGGCCGCCGGTGCTGCTCGCCGGCACCCTCGCTGTCGGCGCGGCGATGACGGTCGGCAACGTGCTGCTGCCGGCGGTGGTGAAGGCCGGGTTCGGCCGGCGCGCGGGCACGGTCACCGGCCTCTACACCGCGGCGCTGGTGGCCGGGGCCGCCGCGGGAGCTGCGTTCACCGCCCCGCTGGCCGCCGTCCTGGGCTGGCGCGGCGCGCTCGCCGCCGAGGGCGTGCTGGCCCTGGTCGCCGCGGTGGTGTGGGCGCGGGCCGCCCGGGGCGCCGACGCCACGGCCCCGGCCCGCACGGCGCCCGGCGGTGCGGCGCTCGGCGGCTCGGCGCCGGTGTGGCGCTCGCCGGTGGCCTGGGCGGTGACCGCGGTGCAGGCGCTGCACTCGACGCTGTACTTCTCGCTCACCGCCTGGCTGCCCACGCTGCTCGCCGACCGCGCCGGCACCGACGCGGCCACCGGGTCGCTGGCCGCGTCGGTCTACCAGGTGCTCGGCATCGCGGGCAGCCTGCTGGTGCCGGCCGTGCTGGCCCGCGCGCGCGGGCAGTCGGGGCTCGCGCTGGGGGTCGCCGCGCTGTGGGTGGTGCCGGTGGCCGGGCTGCTCGCCGCGCCCGGCGCGTGGCCCGCGTGGGCGGCGGTCGGCGGGCTCGCACAGGGCGCGGGCATCGCGCTGGCGGTGACCCTCGTGGTGCTGCGCTCGGCGGACGCGGGCGTGGCCGCCCGGCTGTCGGGGATGAGCCAGCTCGTGGGCTACGCCGTCGGCGGGCTCGGTCCCGTCGTCGTCGGGGCGCTGTCGGAGGCCACCGGCGGCTGGACCGTGCCGCTGGTGCTGCTGCTCGCCGTCGGCGCCGGGCTGGCGGCGGCCGGCGTGGCCGCCGCCCGCCCGGTGCGGATCGGCTGAGCCGGGGTCAGGGCAGCTGCACGACGTCGGCCACCACGCCGCCGTCGTCGGTGAGCCGCTCGGGGGCCGGGCTGTCGTAGACGACGAGCAGCCGGCCGCCGGCCGGGTCGCCCAGCAGGCCGATGCCCTCGGGGTGGTCGTCGCCGTCGCCGAAGGGGAGCGCCAGCTCGCGGGTGAGCTGGTCGCCGCGGACGACGGCCGGCTCCTCGCACACCACCGCGCCGTGCCAGCGGTAGACGTACACCGGGCCGTCGAGGTCCATGGTCGGGCCGGCGAGCACCAGCAGGTCGTCGCCCTGCGGGCACAGGTCGCGGACGCCGAGCCCGGCCAGCCGCAGGACGTGCTTGCGGTAGCGGCGGCCGTCGGGGAACTTCCGGAGCCGCAGCCGGGCGGGGTCGCGCTCGTCGACCTCGGGCCGCAGCTCCAGCACCACGGCCCAGCCGCGCAGCACCGGCCCGCGCAGGCCGAGGTAGACCCGCTCGCCCGCCACCGCGATGCCCTCGACGTCGAGGCCGTTGTCCTTGCTCGGGATGCCGAGGAACGGGCCGAGGTGCTCGTCGTCGGCCAGCAGGTCGCGCAGGTCCTTGCCGCGGGCGCCGAAGACGGCGGCGCTGCGGGTGCCGTCGTCCTTCACCAGGGTGGGCAGCCCGTCGACGTCGACCACCGGGATGCGGGCGATGATCTGCCGTCGCGGCTGCCCGGTGATGGTGGCCAGCCGGCGCAGCGCCTTGGCGCCGTCGTGCTCGTCGCGGATCCGGCGGCGGCGCAGGCTGTGCGAGCCGACCGCCCACACCGCGCCGTCGTGGCGGGCGATGCCCTCGATGTCGGCCTCCTCCTCGACGTCGGGACCGGTGCCGCCGGGCAGGGGCACGAGGTCGGCGAGGGAGAAGGTCGTCTGGTCGCCGTAGGCGGCCGGGTCGGCGGGGTCGTCGGCGACCAGCCGCTCGATGGTGGCGGTCTCGTCGCCGGCCACCCAGAGGACCGGCCCGTCGCTGCGGACGGCGGAGAGGTTGGTGTGCGTGCGGCTCTCGCGCGAGGCCGAGCCGAACCGGAGGGTCACCGTGCGGGTCGTCGTCACGGGCGGGCACTGTGGCACGGTCCGCCGCTGTCCGGGGGCCTCGCCGTCGTCGTACCGTGCGGCATGGATCTCGTCTGTCCCAAGTGCCAGGGCGCGATGCGCACCTACGAGCGCAACGGCGTGCACGTCGACCAGTGCACCGAGTGCCGCGGCATCTTCCTCGACCGCGGGGAGCTCGAGCGCCTCATCGACGCGGAGAACACCTGGCACGGCGCCGCGGCCGGCGGCCAGCACGCCCAGCCCGCGGCCCAGCAGCAGTACGGGGCGCCCTCGCACGGGCAGCAGCACAGCCAGCAGCACGGGCAGCAGCCGTACGGGCAGCCCGCCCATCAGCAGCAGTACGGGCAGCAGCACGGCGCGCAGTACCCGGCCGCGGCGGGCGGGGCCGGGCTCGGCGCCGTCGTCAACGAGGTGCTCGGGGCCGTCCGCGGCTCGCAGGGGCACTCGTCGTCGCACGGCTCGCACGGGAAGAAGCGCAAGGAGTCGTTCCTGTCCGACCTGTTCGGCTGACGCGCGGTCGTGCTCTGCCCACCGTGGTGTGCAGAGCACGACCCGCCGAGGGACGGCTACCGTGCCGTCCGTGGCGGCGCGGGAACTGGTCGTGCTCGGCACCGCGAGCCAGGCGCCCACCCGCACCCGCAACCACAACGGCTACCTGCTGCGCTGGGACGGCCGCGGCTTCCTCTTCGACCCCGGCGAGGGCACCCAGCGGCAGCTGCTGCTGGCCGGCGTCCCGAGCAGCGCCGTCCACCGGATCCTCGTCAGCCACTTCCACGGCGACCACTGCCTCGGCCTGCCCGGCGTCGTCCAGCGGATGTCGCTCGACGGCGTCGCCCACCCGGTCACCGCGCACTACCCCGCGTCCGGTCAGCAGTGGTTCGACAGGCTCCGCCACGCGTCGGTGTTCGCCGACCGCGCCGAGATCCGCGAGGAACCGGTGCACGACGACGGCGTCCTGGCGGAGGACCTCGCCGGGACGATCGAGGCGCGCCGGCTGGAGCACCCGGTGCCCTCGGTCGGCTACCGGCTCGTCGAGCCCGACGGCCGGCGCATGGTGCCCGACCGGCTCGCCGCGGCCGGGGTGGCCGGCCCCGACGTCGGCCGGTTGCAGCGCGAGGGCGCGCTGCAGGTCGGCGGGAGGACGGTGCGCCTCGAGGACGTCAGCGAGCCGCGGCGCGGGCAGGTGTTCGCCTTCGTCATGGACACCCGGATGTGCCTCAACGTCGCGGCGCTGGCCGAGGGCGCCGACCTGCTCGTGATCGAGTCGACCTTCCTGGCCGAGGACGAGGCGCTCGCCCGGCAGTACGGCCACCTCACCGCCCGGCAGGCGGCGCGGGTGGCGGCCGACGCGGGCGTCCGGCGGCTGGTGCTCAGCCACTTCTCCCAGCGCTACCCCGACCCGCGCGCGTTCGAGGAGGAGGCGCGGGCCGAGTTCGACGGCGACCTCGTCGTCGCCGAGGACCTCCAGCGGGTGGCGGTGCCCGCCCGGGCCCCGGTGGGTGAGAGCGCCGCCGACGGGTAGCCCCCGCGCACCGCACCCGAGGAGGACCGCCGATGCCCCGGCTCGACGCCACGACGCTGCCCCACCTGAGCCCCTCGGTGTGGACGCCGCGCTACGACCGGTCGGAGGTCGGCGTCGGGATCGTGCACCTCGGCGTCGGCGGCTTCCACCGCTCGCACCAGGCGGTGTACGTCGACCGGCTGCTCGAGTCCGGGCAGGTGGACTGGGGCATCTGCGGCGTCGGCGTGCTGCCCTCGGACCGGCGGATGGCCGAGGTGATGGCGGCGCAGGACCGGCTCTACACGCTGGTGGTCAAGCACCCCGACGGCTACCTCGACGCGCGGGTGGTCGGCTCCATCGCCGAGTACCTGCTCGCCCCCGACGACCCGGACGCCGTGGTGGAGCGGATGGCGGCGCCCGGCACCCGGATCGTCTCGCTGACGGTCACCGAGGGCGGCTACAACACCTCGCACGAGACCGGCCGCTTCGACACCGGGGCGCCCGCCGTCGTCGCCGACCTGCGGCCCGGATCCCCGCCGCGGACGACGTTCGGCCTGGTCACCGAGGCGCTGGTGCGCCGGCGCGAGCGCGGGCTGCCGCCGTTCGCCGTCGTCTCCTGCGACAACATCCCCGGCAACGGTCACCTGGCCCGGGAGGCGTTCGCCGCCTTCGCCGGGCTGCGCGACCCGGCGCTGGGGGAGTGGGTGGCCGGGGAGGTGGCCTTCCCGAACTCGATGGTCGACCGGATCACCCCGGTCACCACCGACGCCGACCGCGAGCAGGTGGCCGCCGCGATCGGGGTCGAGGACGCCTGGCCGGTGGTGTGCGAGCCGTGGACGCAGTGGGTGCTGGAGGAGTTCGCGGGCGGGCGGCCACCGCTGGAG
Organism: Geodermatophilus sp. SYSU D01106; assembly: GCF_054049995.1. NCBI lineage: Bacteria > Bacillati > Actinomycetota > Actinomycetes > Geodermatophilales > Geodermatophilaceae > Geodermatophilus > Geodermatophilus sp. SYSU D01106. The sequence continues at coordinate 70,742 of NZ_JBJGYM010000006.1, forward strand.
GACGTCGGCGTGCAGGTGGTCGCCGACGTCGCCCCGTACGAGCTGATGAAGCTGCGCCTGCTCAACGCCGGCCACCAGGTGCTGGCCCACCTCGGGCGGCTGGCCGGCCACGGGTACGTGCACCAGGCCAGCCAGGACCCGCTGTTCCGCGAGTTCCTGGCCGGCTACCTCGACGAGGAGGCCACCCCGACGCTGCCGCGGGTGCCGGGCATCGACCTGCGCCGCTACAAGGCCGACCTGGTGGGCCGCTTCGCCAACCCCGCCGTCGCCGACACCCTGGCGCGGATCTGCGAGAACGCCTCCGACCGCATCCCGCAGTTCCTGCTCCCGGTGATCCGCGCGGACCTGGAGGCCGGCCGCGACGTCCGCCGGTCGGTGGCGGTGCTGGCCGGGTGGGCGCGCACCGCGGAGGGCGCCGACGACGCCGGCCGGCCCCTCGAGCTGTCCGACCCGCGGGGCGAGGCGCTGGCCCGCCGGGCGCGGGACGCCGACCCGCTGGAGTTCCTCCGCGAGCGCGACGTCTTCGGCGACCTCGCCGACGACCCGCGGGTGGCGGAGCCCTTCGTCGCGACCCGGGTCGCGCTGCGCGAGCGGGGCGCCCGCGCGACCGTCGAGGACCTCGTCCGCGGGCGGCGGCGGCGCCGGGCCGGGTAGAAACGGGAGGGTGTTCGACGGCACGGGGTTCGCCCCCGACTGGTTCGCCCTCCTCGGCCGTGAGGTGCTGCGCGAGCGCCGCGCCGCGCTCATCGCCGAGGCCTGCGCCTGGACCGTGGGGCTGTCGGACCGCCCGCACCACACCCGGCTGCGCGGGCGGCTGGTGGCCACCGGCTCCACGATCGGCGACCGCGCCGCCACCGGCCAGCCGCTGTCCGGGGAGGAGGACGGCCGCATCGAGCTCGGCGACGCCCGGCCCGGCAGCTTCCAGGACGCGCTCAACGCCGTCGACGCCGACGGCACCGTGTTCGCCGACCGCTTCGACCGCGAGGTGATCGAGCCGTTCGTGCTCGACACGTGCGTGGCCGCCGCCGACCGGGCCCGCCGCACCCGGCCCGCGCAGTGGGCCGACCTGCTCGACGACCTCGGTGAGGACCCCGCCGACGCCGATCCGGCCGACGTCGTCCGCGCCGGGGAGTGGGAGCAGCCGCTGCGCACCGAGGCGGAGCACCTGGTGCTCGCCGCCCTGGGCCGCACGCCGCTGCTGGAGGTGGAGGCCGAGGGGCTGCCGCTGTCGCTGGTGCGCGCCGCCGAGGCCACCGCCCGCGCCGCCGTCCGCGCTGCGGCCCCGGAGCCGGAGGAGGACCTCTCCGCCGCGCTGTTCCTCGCGCTGGCCGCCGTCCGGGAGTCCGGGCTGCCCTCACCGGTGCCGCCGGGCGAGGCCCCCCGCCTGACCGGGGTCCTTCTCGAGCAGGGCCTGGAGCCCGCCGAGGTGACCGGCGTGCTGCCGCACCTGCCGCTGGCGCCCGGCACCGCCGACCGGGTGCGCGACCTCCTCTAGTACGGCAGGCCGGTGTAGTTCTCGGCCAGCTCGCGCGCCGCGGCCTCCGACGAGCACACCCGGCGCAGCTGCGAGAGCTGCAGCTCGGCGTCGAACGGGTCGCCCGTGGTGTGCAGCATCGACGTCATCCACCAGGAGAAGTGGGTGGCCCGCCAGACCCGCCGCAGCGCGGTGTCGGAGTAGGCGTCGGCGAGGTCGGTCTCCTTCTCCTGCAGCAGGCGCACCAGCGCGCGGGAGAGCAGGACGACGTCGGCGACGGCGAGGTTGAGGCCCTTGGCGCCGGTGGGCGGCACGATGTGCGCGGCGTCCCCGGCGAGGAACAGCCGGCCGCGGCGCATCGGCGCGCTGACGAAGGAGCGCATCGGCAGGATCGACTTCTCCAGCACCGGCCCGGTGCTGATCTCCCACCCGTCGAGCGCGAAGCGGGTGGCCAGGCCCTCCCAGATCCGGTCGTCGGACCAGTCCTCGATCTTCTCCGACGGGTCGACCTGCAGGTACAGCCGCGACACCGACGGCGAGCGCATCGAGTAGAGAGCGAAGCCGTCGGGGTGCCAGGCGTAGATGAGCTCGTCGGTGGTGGGGGCGGCCTCGGCGAGGATGCCCAGCCACGCGTAGGGGTAGGTGCGCTCCCACAGCTGCTGCCGCGTGCCCTCGGCGACGACGGCGCGCGAGGGGCCGTGGAACCCGTCGGTGCCGGCCACGACGTCGCACTCGAGCACCTGCGGGGTGCCGTCGGCGTCGGTGAACCGGATGCGCGGGCTGTCGGTGTCGACGTCCTCGATCGCGAGGTCGGAGACCTCGAAGTGCAGCGGCGGGCCGCCGGCGAGCTGGGTGGCGACGAGGTCCTTGACCACCTCGGTCTGGCCGTAGACCCACACGCGGCGGCCGCACAGCTCGGGGAAGTCGAGGGTGTGGCGCACCCCGGGGTACTGCAGGTGGATGCCGCGGTGCTCGAGGCCCTCGCGGTGCAGCCGGTCGCCCATGCCCGCCTCGGTGAGCACGTCGACGGTGTTCTGCTCGAGGATGCCGGCGCGGATCCGCGCCTCGACGTACTCGCGGGAGCGGTTCTCCAGCACGACGGAGTCGATGCCCTGCAGGGCGAGCAGCCGCGACAGCAGCAGGCCGGCCGGGCCGGCGCCGATGATCCCCACCTGGGTGCGCATGGCCCGAGTGTGACCCGGGCTACGCGCCTGTGGACACCTCGTCCTCCCGCTCAGCGGAAGACGGGTGTGGTGGCCAGCGCCCGGCCGATGCCGCGCGCGGCGACCTCGAGGACGGGCACCAGCCGGGGGAGGTCGCGCCGGTGGCTGGGGACGACGATGCCCAGCGCCGCCGCGACGACGGTGCTGCTCCCGCGCTCCACGCGCACCGGCACCGCGACCGACAGCGTGCCCAGCGACATCTCCTCCGCGGTGCGCGCCCACCCGCGCCGGCGCACCTCGGTGAGCTCCCGGCGCAGCCGGCCGGGGTCGACGACGGTGTGCCGGGTGGCCCGGGACGGCGCCGCCAGCACCTCGGCGACGACCTCGTCGGGCGCGGAGGCGAGCAGCACCTTGCCGACGCCGGTGGCGTGCAGCGGCAGCCGGCTGCCCACCTGGCTGACCACCGGCGCCGACTCCCGGCCGGAGATCCGCTCGACGTAGAGGGCGCACAGCCCGTCGCGGACGGCGAGGTGCACGGTGTCGCGGGTGGCGGTGTGCACGTCGAGCAGGAACGGCGAGGCGACCTGGCGGAGCTCGAGCTGCACCGGCGCGAGCAGGCCGAGGTCCCAGAGCTTGCGGCCGATCTCGTAGCGTCCGTCGGCACGCCGGGCGAGCGCGCCCCACCCGGTGAGCTCGGCGAGCAGCCGGTGCGCCGTCGTCAGCGGGGTGCCCGACCGCTCGGCGATCTCGCTCAGCGACAGCCGGGGGGCCGAGGCGTCGAACGCGTCGAGGATCGCCAGCGCCCGCGAGGTCACCGACCGCCCCGGGGCGGCGCTGCCACCGGCCATCGCCGTCCTTCCTCCCAGTGGAAAGCCCGGCTTGGGAGGGTACGCGGCCGGCCGTACGTTGCCCGGTATGACCGGGACCACGTCCGAGGGCGGGCTGCTGCTGCCGCGCTACCTGCCCGAGCCCGACGCCACGCGGACCCCCGTGGGCTTCCCCGAGTACCGGAGCACCGGGTTGCGCGCGCCGCTCCGGACGCCGGTGGACCTGCCGCACCGGCTCACCGAGGTCACCGGCCCGGTGCTCGGCGAGGACCGCGTGCTGCCCACCGACGCCGACCTGACGTGGCGCAACGGCGGCGAGGCCGTCGGCCAGCGGGTCCTCGTGCACGGGCGGGTGCTCGACAGCGGCGGCCGGCCGGTCCCGGGCGCGCTGGTGGAGGTGTGGCAGGCCAACGCGGCGGGCCGCTACCGGCACGTCGTCGACAACTGGCCGGCCCCGCTGGACCCGCACTTCGACGGGCTCGGCCGCGTGGTCACCGACAGCCTGGGCCGCTACGAGTTCCTGACGATCAAGCCCGGCGCCTACCCGTGGGGCAACCACCACAACGCCTGGCGGCCGGCGCACATCCACTTCAGCCTGTTCGGCCGGGCGTTCACCCAGCGCCTGGTCACCCAGATGTACTTCCCGGACGACCCGCTGTTCGGCCAGGACCCCATCTTCAACGCCATCCCGGCGGCGGCCCGGCACCGGGCGATCAGCCGGTTCTCCCTCGAGCGCACCCAGGACAACTGGGCGCTCGCGTTCGAGTGGGACGTCGTGCTGCGCGGCGCGGACCAGACCCCCTTCGAGACCGACGACGACGGAGACGTGGCGTGACCGCGAGCGTGCCGGACCCCCTCGACGTCCCGCCGAACCCCTCGGAGCCCTTCCAGCCCCGCTCCGGCCAGCGGGGCAGCGGCTTCCTCACCGGGCCGCTGCGGCTGGGGACCACCCCCAGCGCCACCGTCGGCCCCTACCTGGCGATCGGCCTGACCTGGCCCGACGGCGTGTGGGCCGCGGCCGAGGGCACCGAGGGCGGCGTCTGGATCCGCGGCCGGGTGCTCGACGGCAACGGCGACGTGGTGCCCGACGCGATGGTCGAGACGTGGCAGGCCGACCCCGACGGCCGCTTCCCGTCGCCGGAGGACCCGCGCGGTGCGTCCACGTACCCGGGGTTCCGCGGGTACGCGCGCGCCTCGACGATCACGGGTGAGTTCGCCGTCTTCACGCTCAAGCCCGGGCGGGTGCCCGACGGCGAGGGCGGGCTGCAGGCGCCGCACGTCGACGTCTCGGTCTTCGCCCGCGGCCTGCTCGACCGCGTCGTCACCCGGGTCTACTTCGCCGACGAGGCCGACGCCAACGCCGAGGACGTCGTCCTGCGCGGGCTGACCGAGGAGCAGCGGGACACCCTGCTGGCCACGCCCACCGACGACGGCTACCGCCTCGACGTCCGCCTGCAGGGCGAGCGCGAGACGGTCTTCTTCGCCGTCTGAGCGCGCCCGGGCCGCCGCCGGTAGGAAGAGAGCCGTGACAGGTCTGTTCGCCGGCACGTTCGCGCGCGGCGGTGCGGCGTCGGCCGTCTCCGACGACGCCTGGTTCCGCGCCCTGCTGGCGGTCGAGGCGGCGCTGGCGCGGGCCGCGGCGTCGGCGGGCCTGGTGCCCGGGACCGCCGCCGACGCCGTGACGGCGGCCTGCGCCGACCCCTCGCGGCTCGACCTCGCCCGCGTGGTCGCCCGCGCCGCCGACGCCGGCAACCCGGTGCCGCCGCTGGTGCGCGCGCTGCAGGACGCGGTGGGGGAGCGCGACGCCGTCGCCGTGCACGTCGGGGCCACCAGCCAGGACGTGCTCGACACCGCGCTGCTGCTGCTCGCCCGCTCGGCGGTGGCCGCGCTCGACGCCGACCTCGCCGCCGCGGCGGAGCTGTGCGCCGGGCTGGCGCGGGCGCACCGCGACGACGTCGTCATGGGCCGCACGCTGATGCAGCAGGCGTTACCCACCACGTTCGGGCTCAAGGCGGCCGCCTGGCTGGCCGGCCTCGACGGCGCGCGGCTGCGGCTGGCGGAGGTGGTGGCCGGGCTGCCGGTGCAGTACGGCGGGGCGGTGGGCACGCTGGCGGCGTCGTCGGGCGCGGGCGTCGTGGTCCGGGAGGCGCTGGCCGCCGAGCTGGGGCTGGTGGCCACCGCTGTCCCGTGGTTCACCGTGCGGCTGCCGGTGGCCGACCTCGCCGGGGCGCTCGGCGCCGCGGCCGGGGTGGTGTCCACGGTGGCGCTCGACGTCGTGCTGCTCGCGCAGTCGGAGGTGGCCGAGGCCGCCGAGGTGGGCGAGGGGCGCGGCGGCTCGTCGGCGATGCCGCACAAGCAGAACCCGGTGGCGGCGGTCTCGGCGCGGGCGTGCGCGCGGCGGGCGCCCGGCCTGGTGGCCACGCTGCTCGGCGCGATGGAGCAGGAGCACGAGCGGGCCGCGGGCGCCTGGCACAGCGAGTGGCCCACGGTGACCGACCTGCTGGTCACGGTCGGCTCGGCGGCGGCGTGGCTGGCCGAGAGCCTGCGCGGGCTGCGGCCCGACCCCGCCCGGATGGCCGCCACGGTGGCCGCCGCGGCGGAGGGGTCGCTGGCCGGCGCGCTGGCCGAGGCGCTGACGCCCTCGCTCGGCCGCGGGGCCGCCCACGACGCCGCCGCCGACGCCGCGCGCACGGCGCGGGAGACCGGCCGGACGCTGGCCGAGGTGGTGGCCGGGCGCTCCGACGTCGACGTCGCCGCGGTGCTGGCCGCCGCCGCGCCGGACGTGGGGGAGGCCGGCGCGCAGGTGGACGCGGCGCTGGCCGAGCACGACCGACTGATCGAGGGGGAGCGCGGATGACCGCCGTCGAGGTGTCCTACACGGAGGACGGGCCGGCCGACGCGCCGGTCGTCGTCCTGTCCAACTCGCTGGGCGCCACCCGTGGGATGTGGGACCCGCAGGTGCCGGCGCTGGCCGAGCGCTACCGCGTGGTCAGCTACGACACCCGCGGGCACGGGGAGTCGCCGGCGCCCGCGGGCCCGTACACGGTGGACGACCTGGTCGACGACCTCGTCGCGCTGCTCGACCGGGTCGGCGCGCGCCGGGCGCACGTGGTCGGGCTGTCCCTGGGTGGGATGACGGCGATGCGGCTGGCCGCGCGGGAGCCCGCGCGGGTGGACCGGCTGGTGCTGGTGGCGACGTCGGCCAGGCCGGACCCGCAGGGCTTCCTGGACCGCGCGGTGCAGGCGCGCTCCGGCGGGACGGCGCCGCTCGCGCCGGCGATCGTGGGTCGCTGGCTGACCCCCGCGTACGCCGCGGAGCACCCCGACCTGGTCGCGCGGCTGGAGGCGATGATCGCCGGCGCCGACGACGAGGGGTACGCGAACTGTTGCGAGGCGGTCGGCCACTTCGACGCCCGTGAGGACCTCGCCCGGATCACCGCGCCGACGCTGGTGGTGTCCGGCGCGGAGGACCCGGCGCTGCCGCCGCCGCACCAGCAGGCGATCGTCGAGGGGATCGCCGGCGCGACGCTGCTGTCGGTCAGCCCGGGGGCGCACCTGCCCAACCTGGAGCAGCCGCTGGAGGTCACCGGGGCGCTGCTGGCGCACCTGGACGCCGCAGGGGGCCACGCGTGAGCGACGCGCCGCTGGACCCGGACGGCCGCTCGACGGGCGACCTCTCCACCGACGACCTCTCCACGGACGAGGCCCGCCGCGCGGCGGGGATGCGCACCCGGCGGGAGGTGCTCGGCGACGCGTGGGTGGACCGCGCGGTGGCGAACACGACGCCCTTCACCGCCGGCTTCCAGGACTTCATCACCCGGGTGGCGTGGGGCGACGTCTGGCAGCGGCCGGGCCTGGAGCGCCGCGAGCGCAGCATCGCCACGCTGTCGATCTGCATCGCGCTGCGGCACTGGGACGAGTTCGCGCTGCACGTCCGGGCGGCGGTGCACAACGGGCTGAGCGAGGACGAGATCGCCGAGGTGGTGCAGCACGCGGCGGTCTACGCCGGGGTGCCGGCCGCCAACCACGCGTTCAAGGTGGCGGCGGGCGTGCTCGCGGAGATGCGCGAGGGCTGACGCCGGGTCAGGCCCGCGGGACGGTCTCCCGCGGGCTGGGCACGAGCGCCACGCACAGCGCCGTGACGACGCCGACCAGCACGGTGGCGGTCATGTCGTCGTCGAGCCAGTGCAGCAGGAACGCGGCGCCGACGCCGACGAGCACCGCCAGCACCGCCCGCCGCTGGACACCGTCGCGGTAGCTCTCGCCGGGTCTCATGCCGCCCGACGCTAGGTCGCCGGTGTCCCGCCCCCTGCCCCTGCGAAGGACCGGCCGGCAGGTGTCCCATGCGGGTTGCGCGCCGTCACCTCGCGGCGGCGACCGTGCACGAGGGGCTACCAGTTCTCGAGCAGCTCAGCGTCGCCCCCGGCGTCGTGCGCCTCGTCGGTGTCGGTCACCAGCACCCAGTACGTCGGCACGCGGGCATCGTCCCGTGCGATCCGGTGGGACGGGTGGTCGACCCGGCGGCGCACCTCCGCGGGGCGCCGCCGGGGACGGGTGTCAGAACGGTGGCGGGTCGTCGGCCGGGTCGGCCGGTGGGGGTGTCCCGATCGCGCCGGGTGGTGGGTCTCGCTCCGGTGGTGGGCGCATGCCCGGTGGGCGGGTGGTGCGGGTGATGCCCGACGGGGTGGTCACGGTGAGCACCCCGTCGGGCGCCATCTGGAATCGCCAGCCGCGGGCGAAGGTCTTGAGGCGGTGGTGGCTGCGGCACAGGCAGCAGAGGTTGGCGCAGTCGGTGGCGCCGCCGTGGGCGTGGGGGATGACGTGGTCGGCGTCGGCCCAGCCGGCGCGTTGGCCGCAGGTGGGGAAGCGGCAGGTGCGGTCGCGGGTGCGGACGAACCGCTGCTGGGGCCGGCTGGGCGTGTAGCGGTCGGTGGGCTCGGGCCGGTCGAGGACCGGGCAGTCGCAGTCGCCGTCGTCCTCGGTGTCGGTGTCCTCGTCGGTGTCCTCGTCGGTGGCCAGGTCGGTGGCCGGGTGGTCGGGGCAGCCGCGGCGGGCGAGCGTGCGGGCCTGGTCGAGGGGAGTGGTGGCGTGCAGGGTGCCGTCGTCGTCGGTGAGCGCGGGGGTGACCGACCCGCCGTCGGGAACGCCGACACCGAGGGCGTCGAGTTGGCGCAGTAGTTCGCGCAGCACCGCGGCGGTGATCGGGATGCCGTTGACCTCACCGGGCTCGGCCGACCGGCCGGCCAGCGCGGACAGGGTGGCGATGATCTGCAGGTGCGCGGTCACCGGCGGCCGGCTCGGGTCACCGGCGCCCAGGAACAGGGCGGTGAACACCTCGGTACGGATCACCCCGATCGGCCGCCGGTCACCGGCGTCCACGGCCAGCCGCGCGAGCCGCTCCACCACCTCCATGCACATCGCGGCGACCTCGGCGGGCAGCTCGGCGATCATCACCGCCATCCCGTCCTGCGCCGAGAGCACGATCCGCACGTCGGCGGTCCGCTGCGCGTCGTCCTTCTTCCGCTCGGCGGCGTCGGGGTCGAGTTCCAGCAGCGCCTCGACCGCCCGCTTCCGCAGCGTCCGCGTCGTCCACTCCGCAGCACGGGGCAGCAGGCGGGCCTCGATCCGCCGGGCCAGCGCCGGGGCGGTCCACTGCAGCACGTCGACCAGCACCATCGCCCGGCGCTCGTCCAGCTCCCCGGCGGCCAGCGCCGCCCACGTCGCCGGCAGCGACTCCCGGTAGGTCCACGCCCGCTTCGCCAGCGTCGAGGCGGTGGGCCGGCCGACGTTGAGCACGACCGCCAGCTCTGCGGTGAAGAACTCCGACACCCCCGGCAACTCCGGGTCCGGCGCCCACGACCCCGACCGGGCACCCGGCGTGCCGGGCGGCGGGTCGTCCTCGTCGGGGGAGTCGTCGGCCAGGCCGAGGACGAGTTCCGCCTCGTAGGCGGCGGCCTGGGCCTTCAGCGCGGCCAGGCGCTGCAGCTCACGTGCCTTGTGCTCACGCGAGAGCAACGCCACCGGCAGCCGGCGGAACGTCAGGGGCTGCTCGGCGAGCACCGCGGTGAGCGCGAGCTCGATCGGCGACACGTACTGCCCGCCCGCCGACATGGACCGAACCTACGACCGGGGTACGACAGTTCTCGCAGGTCAGCGGCACAGGAGGAAGGGCGATCTCAGGTGCGGGAGGGCCGCCTTGCGCGCGCGGAAGGCGGACCGGCGAGACTCGGCGGGCACCGGTACGACGACGAGAGGGACGACGTGGCACTCCTGGACGACGGCGCGTGGCAGGGCAGGATCTGGACGGGCACCTGGACCGACGGGTCCGGCGGCACCTACGACGCGGTCGAGCCGGCCACCGGCGACGTCATAGCGCCGGTCGGCAAGGCGACGCCGGAGGACGTCCTCGCGGCGGCCGAGCGGGCCGCCGAGGCGCAGCGCGCGTGGGCCGCGACCCCGTTCGAGGACCGCGCCCGGGTGCTGCGCCGCGCCGGGCAGGTGCTCGAGGAGCACGCCGACGAGATCAAGGGCTGGCTGGCCCGGGAGTCCGGGGCGATCCAGCCCTTCGGCGACTTCCAGGTCCACACCAGCGCCCAGGAGTGCTACGAGGCCTCCGCGCTGCCGAGCCACCCCTACGGCGAGCTGCTGCGCACCGGCTCCCCGCGGCTGAGCTTCGCCCGCCGCGTGCCGGCCGGCGTCGTCGGCGTCATCGCGCCGTTCAACGTGCCGACGATCCTGGCGATCCGCGCGATCGCCCCCGCGCTGGCGCTCGGCAACGCCGTCGTCCTCAAGCCCGACCCGCGCACCGCCATCTCCGGCGGCGCCGTCTTCGCCCGCGTCTTCGAGGAGGCGGGGCTCCCGGCCGGCGTCTTCCAGGTGCTGCCCGGCGGGGCCGACGTCGGCGAGGCGCTGGTGACCGCGCCGCAGGTGCGGGTCATCGCCTTCACCGGCTCCACGAAGGCGGGCCGGATCGTCGGCGCGCTCGCCGGCCAGCACCTCAAGCGGGCGCACCTCGAGCTCGGCGGCAACTCCGCGCTGATCGTGCTGCCCGACGTCGACGTGACCGCGGCCGCCAGCGTCGGCGCCTGGGGCACCTTCGCCCACCAGGGCCAGATCTGCATGGCGACCAGCCGGCACCTGGTGCACGAGTCGATCGCCGAGGAGTACACCGCCGTCCTCACCGAGAAGGTCGAGAAGCTGCCGGTCGGCGACCCGTTCCGCGAGCAGGTGGCCATGGGCCCGCTCATCGACGCCGGGCAGCGCGACCGGGTGCACGGGCTGGTCACCGCCAGCGTCGACCGGGGCGCCACCGTGCGCACCGGCGGCACCTACGAGGGCCTCTTCTACCGGCCCACGGTCCTCGGCGGCGTCGCGGTCGACCACCCGGCCTACCAGGAGGAGATCTTCGGCCCGGTCGCCCCGGTGACGCCGTTCAGCAGCCTCGACGAGGTCGCGCGCCTGGCCGCCGGCACCGAGTACGGCCTGAGCCTGGGCATCCTCACCCGCGACGTCTACGCCGGCCTCGAGCTCGCCGAGCGCATCCCGTCAGGCCTGGTGCACATCAACGACCAGACGGTCAACGACGAGGCGGTCGCCCCGTTCGGCGGCGTCGGCGCCTCGGGCACCGGCTCCCGGCACGGCGGCCCGCAGGCCAACATCGAGGCCTTCACCGAGACGCAGTGGGTGACCGTCCGCGGCGACCTGCCCGCCTACCCGTTCTGAGCGCGGCCCTCGACCCCGGGCGCGGCCTGCCGTAGCGTTCGCCAGGCGAAGCGCGGTTCGCCGCGCCCGGGGTGAGGAGTCGGGATGACCAGCACGGCACTGCCGCACGACGAGGACGCCGGTCCGCAGCTGGTCCGCGACGGCGCCCCGGTCGAGTACGTGCGCGCGCTCGACCGCGGCCTCGCCGTCGTCCGCGCGTTCGACGCCGCCCACCCCCGCCGCACCCTCGCCGAGGTGGCCCGTGCCGTCGGCCTGGCGCCGGCCACCGCCCGCCGGCTGCTGCACACGCTGCAGTCGCTGGACTACGTGGGCACCGACGGGCAGGTGTGGTGGCTGCGCCCGCGGCTGCTGGAGCTCGGCCAGGCCTACCTCGCCACCACCAGCGTGTGGGACGTCGTCCGCGAGCGGCTGGCCCGGCTGACCGAGGAGGTGCAGGAGACCGCGTCGGCGGGCGTGCTCTCCGGTGACGACGTCGTCTACACCGTCCGCGTGCCCTATCGGCGGATCATGGCCATGCAGGTCGACGTCGGCTCGCGCATCCCCGCCTTCGCCTCCTCCATGGGCCGCGTGCTGCTCGCCGCGCTCGACGACGACGCCCTCGAGGACGCGCTCGGCCGGGCCGACCTGCGGCCGATCACCCCGCACACCGTCTCCAGCGTCGATGCGCTGCGCGCGGTGGTCACCGGCGTCCGCGAGCAGGGCTGGTGCCTGCTGGAGCAGGAGCTCGAGGCCGGCATCCAGTGCGTCGCCGCGCCGGTGCACGACGCCTCCGGTGCGGTGCTCGCCGCCGTCACCGTCTCCAGCCACACCACCCGGGTGCCGCCGGAGGAGCTCCGTGAGCGGATCCTGCCCGCGCTGCTGCGCGCCGCCCGCGACATAGACGAGGACCTGCGGCTGCGGGGCTGAGTCCCACGTCCCCGCCGGACCGCGGGCCCGCGGCGAGCCGCCAGACCGCGGGCCCGCGGCGAGCCGCCGGACCGCCGGTCAGCGGCGGACGGCCACCCGGTAGCCGGTCGGGAACAGCTCCACCCGCCCGCGGGTGAGCCCCCACAGGCCCCGCGGCGCGAGCAGCGTCACCGCGATGGCCACCCCGCCGACCACGACCAGGTACCAGTTGCCGAGGTCGGCCAGCGAGTCCTGCAGCAGGTAGAAGACCAGCGCGCCGAGCACAGGCCCCTCGATCGTGCCGATCCCGCCGATGACGACGACGAAGACCATGATCGCGGCGTAGTCGACGCTGAAGATCGACCCCGGCTGCACGCGGAGAGTGTTGGCCACGATCATCGCCCCGGCCAGCCCGCAGCCGGCCGCCGCGACGACGTAGACCAGCCGCTTCGCGCGGGTCACCCGCACCCCGGCCGACGACGCCGCCGTCGGGTCGTCGCGGATGGCGGTCAGCGCGAGGCCCAGCCGCGAGCGCATGAGCAGGTACACCCCGACCACCACGACGACGGCGATGCCGAGCGACATCCAGTAGACGAACGCGATGCGGTACAGCGGCTCGATGCCGGAGAACGCGGTGAGCGAGGCCCCCGACCCGGCGCCGACGGCGTCGACCTGGGTGACCAGCAGCCGCACCACCTCGGCGATCACCCAGGTGCCGATGGCGAAGTAGCCGCCGGACAACCGGAACGCCAGGTACGACGTCGGCCAGGCCACCAGCGCGCACACCAGCGCGGCCACCGGCACCGACAGGAACGGGTCGACGCCCACGTTCTCGGCGAGGTACACCAGCCCGTAGCCGCCGATGCCGATGTAGGCCTGCTGGCCGATGGAGACCATTCCGCCGTAGCCGGCCAGCAGGTTCCACATCGTGCCGAGCACGACGAGGGCGAACAGGCCGACGAGGTCGACCTGGGTGCCGCGGGAGACCAGGTAGGGCAGGTAGGCGAGGACCGCGACGACGGCGACCAGTCCCGCGCCGCCGGCCCAGGCGGCCCGCCCGCCGCGGCGGACCCGCGGGACAAGGCCGGTGCCGGCGGCCGTGCGGGGGGCGTCGAGCTGGGTCACGCGGTCACCGCCGAGGGGAACAGGCCGCGCGGCTTGACCGCCAGCACGGCGAGGAAGACCAGGTGCCCGGCGAGCACCCCGTAGGCCGGGTCGACCGCCGCGCCGAGCCCCTGGGCGACGCCGAGCACGATGCCGCCGGCGAGCGTGCCCCACAGCGAGCCGAGCCCGCCGATGACGACCGCCTCGAACGCGAAGATCAGCGTGGTGGCGCCCGCGGCCGGGTCGAAGGTGGAGCGCGCGCCGAGGAACACCCCGGCGACGGCGACGGTGGCCAGCGCGAGCGCCGTCGCGACCGCGTAGATGCGCCGGTCGTCGACGCCCATGAGCCGCGCGGCCTCCGGGTCGTCACTGGCCGCGCGCATGGCCCGGCCGGTGCGGGTGCGGGCGAGGAACCGGCCGAGCCCGGCGATCACGGCCACGCCGGTGAGCGCCGCGAGCAGCGGGAACCAGCCGATCGACAGCCCGTCGGCGATCCGCACGCCCGACGTGCCGAGCGCGCCGACCGTCAGCCGCTGGTTGTCGGCGGAGAACGCCTCCAGCAGCACGTTCTGCAGCACGATGGCCAGGCCGAAGGTGACCAGCAGCGGCGCGAGCTCCCCGCCGCGCAGTGCCCGGTCGAGCAGCCCGCGCTGCAGCAGGTAGCCGATCGCCGCCATCGCGGGCACCACGAGCAGCAGCGCGAGGAACGGGTGCAGCCCGAGCGCGCGGCCGAGGACGAGTGCCCCGTAGGCGGCGACGACGGCGAGCACGCCGTGCGCGAGGTTGACGATGCGCATGACGCCGAAGACGAGCGACAGCCCCGCGGCGACCAGCGCGTACAGCCCCCCGAGCAGCACGCCCTGGACGACGGCGTTGACCCAGCTCATCGCGCCACCCCGAAGTAGGCCGCGGCCAGCGCGGTGCGGTCGATCCGGTCGGCCGAGCCCTCCAGCACGGTCCGGCCCTCGAGCAGGCACTGCACCCGGTCGGCCACGGCCATCGCCTGGTGCACGTCCTGCTCGACGACGAGGACCGTCGTGCCCTGGCCGGTGATCCGCGGCAGCGCCGCGTACAGCTGCGCCACCACCACCGGCGCCAGCCCCAGCGACACCTCGTCGAGCAGCAGCAGCCGCGGGTTGGCCATGAGCGCCCGCCCGATCGCCACCGCCTGCTGCTCGCCGCCGGAGAGGTTGGCCGCGGGCCGCGACCGGCGCTCGGCGACCAGCGGGAAGAGCTCGTAGACGGCGGCGAGGTCCCACGGCCCGCGGCGCCGGGCGTAGCCGCCGACGAGCAGGTTCTCCTCGACCGACAGCGAGGGGAACAGCCGCCGGCCCTCCGGGCTCATCGCGATGCCGCGGGCCACCCGCGCGTGCGCGGGCAGGGCGGTGACGTCGTCGCCGTCGAGCCGGACCGCCCCGCGGCGCGGGCGCAACAGGCCGCACACCGTGCGCAGCAGCGTCGACTTCCCGGCGCCGTTGGCCCCGACCAGCGCGAGCGTCTCGCCCTCGGCGACCGCCACCGACAGCCCGGGCAGCGCGACCGCGTCGCCGTAGGCCACCTCGACGTCGTCGACCTCCAGCAGCGGAGCGCTCACGGGGTCCCCTCCACCACCGGGTCGTCGGTGCCGATCGTCGAGCCGAGGTAGACCTCGACCACCTGGGGGTCGGCGAGCACCGCACGGGGCTCGCCCACGGCCAGCACCCGCCCGTAGGTCAGGCACATGAGCCGGGTGACGACGGCGACCAGCGCGTGCACGACGTGTTCGATCCACACCACCGCCACGCCCTGCCGGCCGAGGTCGCGGACGGTCTCCACCAGCGCCGGCACCTCGGCCTCGGTGAGCCCTCCGGCGATCTCGTCGAGCAGCACCAGCCGCGGGCCGGTGGCCAGCGCCCGCGCCAGCTCCAGCCGCTTGCGGTCCAGCAGGCGCAGGGCTCCGGCCGGGGTGTCGGCGACGCCGGTGAGGCCCGCGGTCTCCAGCGCCCGCCACGCTCCCTCGGCCGCCGCCCGGCCGCGGGCGCCGGTGCCGAACGAGGCGGCGACCAGCGCGTTCTCGAACACCGTCATGCCGCCGAAGGGGCGCGGCACCTGGTAGCTGCGGCCGATCCCGGCGCGGCACCGCGCCGCCGCGCCGGACCGGGTGACGTCGGCGCCGTCGAGCCGGACGGTGCCGGCGTCGGGCGACAGCACCCCGTTGACGACGTTGAGCAGGGTGGACTTCCCGGCGCCGTTGGGCCCGACGATGCCGAACGCCTCGCCGGGCGCGACCGACAGGGACACGTCGTCGAGGACGGTCAGCCGGCCGAAGCGCTTGCCGACCCCGGTGACCTCCAGCAACGGTGCGGTCATCGGGGGAGGGGCTCCACGGTCCCGGCGGTGGGGATCTCCGGCGCCTCGCTGTTGCTGACCACGACCAGCTCGAAGGGGTGCTCGCCACCCTCCGTCGCCCGCCACTGCCCGCCGACCAGCGGCGTCTTGGCGACGTTGGGCACGGGGCCCGCGGTCCAGTCGAGGTCGCCCACGACGGTGGACACCTCCAGCGAGGACAGCGCGTCGGCGACCGCCTGCGCCTCGGTGCTGCCGGCCTCCTCCAGCGCGGCGACGGTGACCTCGAACAGCGCGTGGACGAAGCCGACCGGCTGGGTCCACTGCCGCCCGGTGTCGGTCTCGTAGGCGTCGGCCAGCTCCTGCGCGCCCTGCCCGGTCAGCGAGCTGGTGAACGGGTGCTGCGGGCTCCACCAGACCTCGGTGGCCAGGCCGTCGGCGGTGGGGCCGATCGCCTCGACGGCCGACGGGAACAGGATCGCCTTGGCCACCGTGGCGATCACCGGCCGGTAGCCCTGCTGCTGGGCCTGCTGCCAGAAGGTGGCGAAGTCCGGCGGGATCGGGACGCCGGCCATGATCTGCGCGTCCGCCCCGCGGTAGGCCGAGATCTGCGCGGAGAAGTCCTGGGTGCCGTTCTCGTAGAGGCCCGGGTCGGTGATCGCGTAGCCGTTGGGCTGGAGCGCCTGCGGGAAGTCCGCGCTCCACGCGTTGCCGTCGGGGTCGTTGGGCCACAGGGCGCCGACCTGCCGGTTGGTCTGCACCTGGCCCCACATGTCCTGGTAGACGGCCTCGACGTCCTCCAGGCCCCAGAAGAAGTGGTAGGTCCAGTCGAAGGCCTCGTCCTCGGTGCCGCCGCGGCCGAAGAAGAACGGCTGCCACGGCGCGACCGTGGTGATGCAGGGGACGCCGTTGGCCTCGCACTGGTCGGCGACCGGGTTGACGGTGTCCGGCGTCGAGGCGGCGAGCACGACGTCGGCGCCGTCGTCGTTGATGAGCTCGGCGGCCACCTCCCCGGCTCGGACGCTGTCGGACTGGGTGTCCTTGACGACGATCTCGACCTGGTACTCGGTGCCGCCGACCTCCACCGGCGAGTCGGCGAAGTACTGCTCCATCTGGTCGACGACGAAGGCGTCGGCCTCACCGAAGGCGGCCAGGGCGCCGGTCTGCGGCGTCACGTAGCCGATGGTGAGCGTGGCGTCGCCGCCACTGCCACCGCCCTCACCGCCGCCGAGCTCGCCGCCGCAGGCGGTCAGGGTCAGGAGCGCGGCCCCGGACAGGGCGAGCCACCGGGGTCCCGGGGACGACGGACTGCGCTGCACGGCTGCTCCTCGTCGAGAGTCGTTCGCCTGACGAACGCCAGTACGCCTGGCGACGGCTCGTCGGCGAGGGGAGTGAACTGCGTGCGCGGTCGGTGTGTCAACGGTCACGATCCGGTCGTGACCGGGCCGTGCCGCGGCCGGCGTGCGGGGATTGACGTGACCGGCACCACGCCGTTGACTATGCACGCACCGAAGCGTCGTTCGTCTGGCGAAGTCCGCCGGACCGTTCCCCGCCGAAGAGGAGCCCGCGCGCATGCCCACCGTCGAGACCGACGTCCTCGTCATCGGCACCGGCCCCGCCGGGTCGGCCGCCGCGCTGGCTCTGGCCACCTACGGCGTCCGGACCACGGTCATCACCAAGTACGGCCGGCTCGCCGACACCCCGCGGGCGCACATCACCAACCAGCGCACGATGGAGGCGCTGCGCGACCTCGGCGTCGAGGAGGAGGTGATGGCCGAGGCCACCCCGCAGCACCTCATGGGCAACCTCGTATACTGCACCTCGATCGCCGGCGAGGAGCTCGGCCGGTTGCACAGCTGGGGCACCCGGCCCGACCGGCTGGCCGACTACTCCGCGGCCAGCCCCTCCCGCATGTGCGACATGCCGCAGGACCTCATGGAGCCGGTGCTGCTGCACCACGGGCAGTCCCGCGGCGCGCACGTCCGCTTCGACACCGAGTACCTGTCCCTCGAGCAGGACGACGAGGGCGTCACCGTGCACGTGCGCGACCGGCTGCGCGGCGACGAGTACGACATCCGCGCGCGCTACGTCGTCGGCGCCGACGGCGGCCGCAGCCTGGTGGCCGAGCACGTGGGGCTCCCGCTGCGCGGGCAGATGGGCGTCGCGGGCAGCATCAACATCGTCTTCGAGGCCGACCTGTCCCACCTGGTCGCCGACCGGCCGTCGGTCCTGTACTGGGTGCTGCAGCCGGGGGCCGACGTCGGCGGGATCGGCGCGGGCCTGGTCCGCATGGTCCGGCCCTGGCACAAGTGGCTCATCGTCTGGGGCTACGACATCGACGGCCCCGCGCCCGACCTCTCCGAGGAGTACGCGCTCGGCATCGTGCACCGGCTGATCGGCGACGACTCGGTGCCGGTGACGATCACCTCCAGCTCGGCCTGGACGGTCAACCACCTCGCCGCGGAGCGGTACTCGGCCGGCCGTGTCTTCTGCGCCGGCGACGCCGTCCACCGGCACCCGCCGTCGAACGGGCTGGGCTCCAACACCTCCATCCAGGACGCCTACAACCTGGCGTGGAAGCTCGCCCTGGTGGTCCGGGGGCAGGCCGGGCCGGGGCTGCTGGAGAGCTACTCGGCCGAGCGCGCGCCGGTGGGCCGGCAGGTGGTGGACCGGGCGAACCAGAGCATCGCCGACACCGCACGGATCTTCGACGCGCTCGGGCTCACGAACACCGCCGACCCGGAGCTGATGGTCGCGCACATGGCCGCCCGCAAGGAGGCGACGCCGGAGGCGGAGAAGCAGCGGGCCGCGCTGCGGGAGGCCATCGCGTTCAAGGACTACGAGTTCAACTGCCACGGCGTGGAGATGGACCAGCGCTACGAGTCCACCGCCGTCGTGCCCGACGGCACGCCGCCCGAGGAGCCGGTGCGCGACCCCGAGCTGTACTCGCACCCCACCTCGCGGCCGGGCGCCAAGCTGCCGCACGCCTGGGTCACCGCCGACCGGCGCCGGCAGGTGTCCACGCTCGACCTCGGCGGGCACGGGCGCTTCACCGTCTTCACCGGCATCGGCGGCGAGGCCTGGGTGCGCGCGGCGCAGGAGGTGGGGGAGCGGCTCGGCGTCGAGGTGGCCGCCGTCGTCATCGGCCCGGGCCGCGAGTACGACGACCTCTACGGCGACTGGGCGCGGGTGCGCGGCACCGACGACGGCGGCGCGCTGCTCGTCCGCCCCGACAACTACGTGGCCTACCGCTCGGCGGGCGCGGTCGCCGACGCCGCGACCGCCCTCGAGGACGCGCTGCGCACCGTCCTGGACCGGGCCCTGTGACCGCCGAGGTGACGGGCGAGGGAACCGGCGAGGGAACCGGGGAGCTGTTCAGCGAGGAGCGCTCGGCCGACGTCGTCGCGGCCAGCTTCGCGGGCACCCCCGACCCGCGGCTGCGGCAGGTGATGACCTCGCTGGTCCGCCACCTGCACGCGTTCGTCAAGGACGTCGAGCTCACCGAGGAGGAGTGGGCGTTCGCGATCGACTTCCTCACCCGCACCGGCCACACGAGCGACGACGTCCGGCAGGAGTTCATCCTGCTGTCCGACGTCCTCGGGGTCTCGATGCTGGTGGAGACGATCAACCACCGCTCCGGCGGCACCTCCACCGAGTCGACCGTGCTCGGCCCGTTCCACATGGTGGAGTCACCGCCCCGGCAGCTCGGCGACGACATCGCCCTCGACGGCAAGGGCACCCCGTGCCTGGTGTCCGGGCAGGTCACCGGCCCCGACGGCGAGCCGCTGGCCGGCGCGACCGTCGACGTCTGGCAGACCAACGAGGACGGCTTCTACGACGTCCAGCAGCCCGACGTCCAGCCGCCGGGGAACCTGCGCGGGCTGTTCACCGCCGACGACGACGGCCGGTTCTGGTTCCGCTCGGTCGTGCCGCGCTACTACCCGATCCCCGACGACGGCCCGGTCGGGCAGCTGCTGGCCGCCACCGGCCGGCACCCGAACCGCCCGGCGCACCTGCACTTCATCGTCGCCGCCCCGGGCTACCGGCCGGTGACCACGCACGTGTTCGTCGCCGACTCCCCGTACCTGGACTCCGACGCCGTGTTCGGCGTCAAGGAGTCGCTGGTGCGCGAGGTCCCGGAGGTCGACGACCCGGCCCGCGCCGCCGAGGTCGGGCTGGCCAACCCGTTCCGCACGCTGACCTTCGACCTGACGCTGCTGCGGGAGGGCCAGGCGCCCCCGTCCGCCCAGCCGGCCGACGCGCAGCCGACCGTGGTGCGCGGGGCGCCGGCGTGATCGCGCCGTTCACCTACCAGGCGCTGCCGATGCGGGTCGTGTTCGGCCCCGGCGTCGTGGCGCGGCTGCCCGACGAGGTGGCCGCCCTCGGGCTCACCCGGGTGCTGGTGCTGTGCTCCCCGGAGCAGGAGGACACCGGCCGCGCGGTCGCCGCCGCGCTCGGCGACCGGGCGGCCGGGGTGCTCGCCGAGGCGCGCATGCACGTGCCCGTGGAGGTGGCCACCCGCGCCCGCGAGCTCGCCCGAGAGCTCGGTGCCGACGGCTGTGTGGCGGTCGGCGGCGGCTCGGCCGTGGGACTGGGCAAGGCGATCGCGCTGGAGCACGGGCTGCCGGTGGTCGCCGTCCCCACCACCTACGCCGGCTCGGAGATGACCCCGGTGTGGGGGCTCACCGAGGCGGGGGAGAAGCGCACCGGCCGCGACGTCCGGGTGCTCCCGGTGAGCGTCGTCTACGACCCCGAGCTCACCCTCGGCCTGCCGCCCGGCATGTCGGCGACCTCCGGGCTCAACGCCGTGGCGCACGCCGTCGAGGGCCTGTACGCCCCCGACGCGACGCCGATCGTGTCGCTCATGGCCGAGGAGGGCGCCCGGGCGCTGGTCGCCGCGCTGCCCCGCGTCGTGGCCGACGGCGCCGACCTCGACGCCCGCTCGGAGGCCCAGTACGGGGCGTGGCTGTGCGGCGCGGTGCTCGCCGCCACCACCATGTCGCTGCACCACAAGCTCTGCCACACCCTCGGCGGCACACTGGACCTGCCGCACGCGCCCACGCACACCGTCGTCCTGCCGCACGCGCTGGCGTTCAACCAGCCCGCGGCGCCCGGCGCGGTGGCCGCCCTGTCGCGGGCGCTCGGCGGGGCGCCGGACCCCGCGCGGGCGCTGTGGGAGCTGGCCGGCCGGCTCGGCGCCCCGCGCTCGCTGCGGGAGCTCGGCATGGCGGAGGCGGACGTCGACCGGATCGCCGACCTCGCCGTGGCCAACCCGTACGCCAACCCTCGCCCGGTCACCCGCGACGGCGTCGCCGCGCTGCTGCGCGCCGCCTGGGCCGGCGAGCCCCCGGAGCCGCTGCCCGTCTAGCGGCGCAGGCGCAGCGTCTGCCCGGGGCGGAGCTGCGCGCAGCGGTCGACGTCGGCGTCGTCGACGTAGCCGGCCACCGGGTAGCCACCGGTGACCGGGGCGTCGGCGAGGAAGAGCACCGGCTGCCCGGCCGGCGGCACCTGCACCGCCCCGCGGACCAGGCCCTCGCTGGGCAGCTCGGCGTCGACCGCGCGCTCCAGGTGCGGGCCGGCCAACCGCAGGCCCACCCGGTTGCTCTCGGCGGTGACCGTCCAGGGGCCCGCGAGCGCCTCCCGCGCGGCGGCGGTCAGCCAGTCCGCGCGCGGGCCGGGCAGCAGCCGAACGGTCACCTCGCCGCCGGGCGGGTCGGCTCCCGGCGCGAGGTCGACGGCGGGGAACGGGCCGGCGTCGCCGCCCACCGGCAGCACGTCGCCCGCGCGCAGCACCGGGGGCCCGAGGCC
Source organism: Geodermatophilus sp. SYSU D01106 (assembly GCF_054049995.1). Classification (NCBI taxonomy): domain Bacteria; kingdom Bacillati; phylum Actinomycetota; class Actinomycetes; order Geodermatophilales; family Geodermatophilaceae; genus Geodermatophilus; species Geodermatophilus sp. SYSU D01106. The sequence goes on from NZ_JBJGYM010000006.1 coordinate 92,050, forward strand.
GGCCAGCACGTCGGTGGACCGCGACCCGAGCACGGGCGCGACGGCGAACCCGCCCCGGACGGCGAGGTAGGTGCGCAACCCGGCGGGCGGGGTGCCGAGCGCGAGCGTGGCGCCGGCCCGCAGCGGGCCCGGGGCGGTGTGCACCGGGCTGCCGGGGCAGCGCGCGCCGGTGGTGACGACGAGCAGGTCGGCGTCCGCGCGCACGGCCAGCCCGCCGAGCGTCGCCTCGAGCACCGCCGCGCCGGGGGCGTTGCCCACCAGCCGGTTGGCCAGCTCCGCCGCGGCCCGGTCGGCCGCCCCGGACAGGCCGACGCCGATCCCCGCCAGCCCGGGCCGGCCGCGGTCCTGCACGGTGGTGAGCGGGCCGGGCGCGAGCACGGTCAGCACGGCACGAACCGCACGCGCACGCCCGGCCGCAGCAGCGCGGCCGGGTCGCGGGCCAGGTCGAACACGGCGACGTCGGTGCGCCCGACCAGCTGCCAGCCGCCCGGCGACTCCCGCGGGTAGACGCCGGTGAACCCGCCGGCCACCGCCACCGCCCCGGCCGGCACCCGCGTGCGGGGCGACGGCCGGCGCGGCACGTCCCAGCCACCGCCGGCCGGGGTGAGGTAGCCGAAGCCGGGCGCGAACCCGGAGAACGCCACCGTCCACTCCGTGTCGGCGTGCCGGGCCACGACCTCCTCCGGCGCCACGCCCAGGTGCGCGGCGACGTCGGCGAGGTCCGCCCCGTCGTAGACGACCGGCAGCTCGACCAGGCCCGCGTCGGCGCGGCCGCCGGGCCGCGGCGTCACCCGCCGGAGCGCCGCCTCGACGGCGTCGAGGGAGGTCACCTCGGGGTCCACGACCAGCAGCACCGTGCGCGCCGCCGGCACCAGGTCGACGACGCCCGGCGGCCGGTCGGCCTCCAGCGCCGCGTGCAGGGCGAGCACCGCGTCGAGGTCGGCGACCTCGACGAGCAGCGCGGCCGAGCCGCTGGGCAGCACCCGCATCACGCGGCGAAGGGCGCGAGGTCGACCCCCGCGTCGGTGAGGGCCGACCGCACCCGGCGGGCGATGTCCACCGCGCCCGGGGTGTCGCCGTGCACGCAGATCGAGTCCGGCGCGAGCCGCAGCAGGCCGCCGTCGACGTCGCGGACCTCCCCGCCGGTCGCCATCGCCACGCAGCGGCGGGTGATCTCGTCGGCGTCGGTGAGGACGGCGCCGGGCAGCCGGCGGGACACCAGCGTCCCCTCCGGCGTGTACGCGCGGTCGGCGAAGGCCTCCGCCACCGTGCGCAGGCCGGCGTCGGCCGCCAGCCGCAGGAACGCCGAGCCGGGCAGGCCGAGGACCGGCAGCGTGCGGTCGTAGTCCACGACGGCGCGGACGACGGCCGCCGCCTGCTCCTCGTGGGTGACGATCGCGTTGTAGAGCGCGCCGTGCGGCTTGACGTAGCGCACCCGCGTGCCGGCGACGCGGGCGAACGCCTCCAGCGCGCCCACCTGGTAGAGCACGTCCTGGGTCAGCGCGTCGGGCTCGACGTCGACGAACCGCCGGCCGAAGCCGGCGAGGTCGCGGTAGCCCACCTGCGCGCCGATCGCGACGCCGGCGGCCGCGGCCCGGTCGCACACCCTCCGCAGGATCACCGGGTCCCCGGCGTGGAAGCCGCAGGCGACGTTGGCGCTGGTGACCACGCCGAGCAGCGCGTCGTCGTCGCCGAGCGTCCACTGGCCGAAGCCCTCGCCGAGGTCGGAGTTGAGGTCCGTGCGTGCGGAGGTCACGGGGTGTCCCCTCAGGCGAAGAGGTCGATGACCGGGCGGACCGAGTTCACCGCGAGGTAGAGGGTGCCCAGCCACGCCACCCACCCGACCACCAGCAGCCAGCGGGGGTACCGGTAGCCGCCGAGCAGGTCGGTGCGCCGGGTGGCCACCCAGAGCAGCACGGCGATCCCGATGGGGAGCAGCAGCCCGTTGAAGGCGCCGGCGAACACGAGCAGCGTCGTGGGCGCGGTCCCCGCCAGCAGGAACGCCAGCGTGGTGACGGCGATGAAGCCGACGACCAGCAGCGTGCGGGTGCGGTCGGAGGTCCGGGTCCGCGAGGTCACGAACGACACCGACGTGTACGAGGCGCCGATGACGCTGGTGATCGACGCCGCCCACAGCACCACGCCGAACACCCGCAGACCCACCTCCCCGGCGGCGACCTCGAAGGCCGACGCGGCCTGGTTCTCCGGGTCCAGCGCCGCCCCGCCGGCCACGACACCGAGGATCGCCAGGAACAGGACGACCCGCATGATCCCGGTGACGACGATGCCGGTGACCGACCCGCGGGTGATGTCGCGGACGTGGGCGGGGCCGGTGACGCCGGAGTCGAGCAGCCGGTGGGCGCCCGCGTAGACGATGTAGCCGCCGATCGTGCCGCCGACCAGCGTGGTGATCGCGAGGACGTCGACGGTCCCGGGCAGCACGACGTTGCGCAGCGCCGTCCCCACCGGCGGGCCGGAGGTGACCGCGATGTAGGTGGTCAGCAGGATCATCGCCAGGCCGAGCACCACGACGATCCGGTCGACGGCGACGCCGGCGCGCCTGCTGAGGAAGACCCCGATCGCCACCAGCGCCGACAGCGCGCCCCCGATCCGGGGGTCGAGGCCGAACATCGCGTCGGTGCCCAGGCCCGAGCCCGCCACGTTGCCCACGTTGAACACCAGGCCGCCGACGACGAGCAGGCCGGCCATGAGCCAGCCCAGGCCGGGCAGGACGAGGTTGCCGAGCTCCTGCGCCCGACGTCCGGAGACGCCGACGACCCGCCAGACGTTCAGCTGCAGGGCGATGTCGATGACGATCGAGACGGCGATCGCGAAGGCGAACGCGGCGCCGAGCTGGACGGTGAACGTCGTCGTCTGGGTGATGAACCCGGGGCCGATGGCCGAGGTGGCCATGAGGAACATCGCGCCCAGGACGGTCGAGCGGGTGCTCGCCGACATGCGGCCGCCGGTCGGGGCGGCGGTCTCGTCAGGGGCGACGGGACGGTCGGCAGGCGGGTGCGACATCGGCGCTCCGGGGTGTCGGTCGGCGTGCGTGCGGAGGGCGTCGTCCGGTGCGGGGGCGCTGCTGCCCGCCGCCGGGGACGCTAGCCAGGCGCCCCGGGCCCCGCAAAGCGTCCGGACGTGCCGCGCCGTCGGGCGGATCGGCTCCGGCCCGGACGCCTAGGCTGACGCCCATCGCCGCAGGGACCCTCCCACCCGGCGGACGAGGACGGAGCCGCGATGACGACGCGCGACCTGGTGGTGATCGGGGCCTCCGCCGGGGGCGTCGAGGCGCTGCGCGAACTGCTCGCCGGCCTGCCCGAGGACCTGCCGGCGGCCGTGCTGGTGACGCTGCACATCCCGTCGTCCGGCCGCAGCGCGCTGGCCGCCGTCCTCGGCCGGGTCTCGGCCCTGCCGGTGCGTTCGGCCGAGGACGGGATGCCACTGACGCCGGGGACGGTGACCGTCGCCGTCCCCGACCGGCACCTGCTCGTCGTCGACGGGCACCTGTCCCTCTCCCGCGGCCCGCGGGAGAACGGGCACCGCCCGGCGGTCGACGTGCTGTTCCGCTCGGCAGCCCGCGCCCGGGGGCCGCGCGTGGTGAGCCTCGTCCTCTCCGGCGCCCTGGACGACGGGACCGCCGGCACCATCGCCGTCCGGGCGCGCGGCGGCGTCGGGCTCGCGCAGGACCCGGAGGAGGCCCTGTACGCGAGCATGCCCCTGCACGCCGCGGAGGTCGGCGGCGCCGACCACGTGGTCCCGCTCGCCGGGATGCCCGCCCTGCTCGACCGGCTCACACGCGAGGCGGTCGACGCCGCGGACGTGCTGCCGCCCACCGACCTCATGACGACGGAGACGGAGATGGCCCAGTTGGACCCCGGCGCGATGGACGCCGACGAGCGCCCGGGTACGCCCTCGGGGTTCGGCTGCCCGAGCTGCCACGGGTCGCTGTTCTCGATCACCGAGGGCGGCATGGAGCGCTACCGCTGCCGGGTGGGACACGCCTGGTCGCCGGAGGCGCTGGCCGCCGAGCAGGCCCAGGCGCTCGAGGGGGCGCTGTGGATGGCGCTGCGCGGCCTCGAGGAGCGCGCGGCGCTCAGCCTGCGGATGGGCGAGCGGGCGGTGGCCAACGGGCACCGGCACAGCGCGACCGCCTTCCGCCGCCGGCACGACGAGGCGCTGCGGGCCGCCGGCCTGCTGCGCGGGATGCTCGAGCGCGGGACGCTCGACGGCGGGGACGTCCCCGACGACGCCGACGACGTCCTCGGCGACCCCGCGGACCGGCAGGGGGCCTGACCGATGGCACAGGACGGGCCGCGGGCCGCGGACGGGCCGGCCGACGACCTGCGGGCCGATGACCTGCGGGCCGATGACCCGGGGGCCGACGAGCTGCTCGACGACGCCGAGTACGGCACCGAGGACGTCGCCGGCGACGAGGAGGCCCCCGACCTGTTCACCGACGCCGCGGCCGGGCTCGACCCGGACTTCGAGGCGCTGCTGGTCTACCTGCGCGAGCGGCGGGGGTTCGACTTCACCGGTTACAAGCGGCCCAGCCTGGTCCGTCGCGTGCAGCGCCGCATGAGCGAGGTGGGCATCGAGTCGGTCGCGGAGTACCAGGACTTCCTGGAGGTCCACCCCGACGAGTTCCCGCCGCTGTTCAACACCATCCTGATCAACGTCACGAGCTTCTTCCGCGACCGGCCGGCCTGGGACCACCTGCGCGACCGGCTGCTGCCGGACCTGCTCGCCACCGCCGGCCCGGTCATCCGGGTGTGGAGCGCGGGCTCGGCGTCCGGCCAGGAGGCCTACAGCCTGGCCATCCTGCTGGCCGAGACGCTGGGCGTGGACGAGTTCCGCGAGCGCGTGAAGATCTACGCCACCGACGTCGACGAGGAGGCGCTGACGCAGGCCCGCCAGGCGCTGTTCACCGAGCGGGAGATGACGGGCCTCACGCCCGAGCAGGTGGAGCGCTACTTCACCCAGGAGGGCAGCCGCTTCGCGTTCCGCAAGGACCTGCGGCGCTCGGTGATCTTCGGGCGCAACGACCTGGTGCAGGACGCGCCGATCTCGCACGTCGACCTGCTGTTGTGCCGCAACACGCTCATGTACTTCAACGCCGAGACGCAGAACCGCATCCTCGGCCGGCTGCACTTCGCCCTCGCGCCCCACGGGCTGCTGTTCCTGGGCAAGGCGGAGATGCTGCTCTCCCACGCCCAGCTGTTCCTGCCGGTCGACCTGACCCGCCGGTTCTTCCGCAAGCGGGACGCGAGGACGGCGCTGGAGCGGCGCGTGCTGCCGGCCGCCCCGGAGGTCGACGTCCAGGCCGGGATCGGCGACCTCGCCCGGCTGCGTCGGGCGGCCATGGTCTCCTCGCCCGGCGCGCAGCTCGTCCTCGACGCCGACGGCCGGCTGGCCATGGTGAACTCCCACGCCGAGCGGCTGTTCCGGGTGGAGGACCGCGACGTCGGCCGGCCCTTCCAGGACCTCGAGGTCTCCTACCGGCCGGTGGAGCTGCGCGCGGCGATCGCCGAGGCCGTGGGTACGCGGCGTCCCGTGTGGCTGCGCGGCGTGGAGCGTCACCAGCCCGGCGCCGAGGCCCTCGTCTTCGACGTCCAGGTGGTGCCGCTGACCCGGGAGGACGGCAGCCCGCTCGGCTGCACCGTCGTCTTCGAGGACGTCACCCACTACCGGCGCCTGCAGCGCGAGCTGGAGTACGCCAACCGGCAGCTGGAGACCGCCTACGAGGAGCTGCAGTCGACCAACGAGGAGCTGGAGACCACCAACGAGGAGCTCCAGTCGACGGTCGAGGAGCTGGAGACCACCAACGAGGAGCTCCAGTCGACCAACGAGGAGCTCGAGACGATGAACGAGGAGCTCCAGTCGATGAACGACGAGCTCCACACGACCAACGAGGAGCTGCGGGCCAGCACCGAGGAGGTCGCCACCCTCTACGAGTTCATGTCCGGCGTGCTGTCGAGCTTCCGGGCCGGGGTGGTCGTCGTCGACCAGGACCTGCGGGTGCTCGCCTGGAACGCCGCGGCCGAGGACCTGTGGGGCCTGCGGCAGGACGAGGTCGTGGACCAGTACCTGCTCAACCTCGACGTCGGCCTGCCCGTGTCGCAGCTGCACGCGCTGCTGCGCCGGCAGGTGGCCGGGGACGGCCCCGCCCACGAGACGGTCGTGCTGCAGGCGGTGAACCGCCGGGGCCGCGCGGTGCAGATCCGGGTCACGGTGAGCGCGTTCACGCCGGGGAGCGGCGGGCGCAGCGGCGCGGTGGTCCTCATGGACCCGGCCGACTGACGGCGCGTGCTCAGGTCCCGGCGGCGATGACCTCGTCGGCGTGGCCCTCGACCACCAGGTGGGCGAGGTCGCGGACCTTGACGTTGAGCCGGTTGCTGAGGGTCACCAGCCGGGCGAAGGCCTCGTCGGCGTCCACGCCCAGGCGGGCGATGAGCACGCCCTTGGCCTGGTCGATGACGGCGCGGGAGGCCAGCGCCTGCTCCAGGTTGAGCGTGAGCCGGCGCAGTGACTCCCGCTCGGCGGCCTCGTCCAGGACGGCCGCGATCGCCGTCGCCACCAGCTCGGCGATGCGCCGGTCGGTCTCGGTGAACGCGTCGGCAGCCGCCGCGTAGACGTTGAGCACGCCAGTGGGCTCGCCGGAGACGGCGAGCGGGACGGCCAGCACGCTGCGCACCGGCCCGGCCCCGGCGATCCGCCCCAGCGCCGGCCAGCGCGGATCCGCGCGCAGGTCACCGGTCACCACGACCTCCTGCAGCGCCGCGGCGTCCCAGCACGGCCCCTCCTCGGCGCGCATCTGCCGGCCGTCGACGTCCTGGGCGGCGGCCGAGTCGCTGCCGATCGCCCGCGGCGCCGCGGGCCGGCCGACCGTGACGCTCACCCAGTCGGCGGCCGGCACGGCCCGCTGCGCGAGGCCGGACATGCGCAGCAGCAGCTGCCGGCGGTCGGCGTCCGTGCCGGCGAGGCGGGTCAGCTGCGTGAGCGCCTCGGCCACGGAGACCGGCGCGGCGTCCCGCGTCGGGCCGTCGTCGCCGCTCGCCCGGGGCTCCGGCTCCGCCGGCGGGAGTCCGTGCTCGTCGGTCACGAGCACCCAGCGGATGCGGGCGCGCCCCGCGTCGGGGTGGACGACGTCGGGTGTGCCGAACAGCTGCCCGGTCGCGGCGGCGCCGCGGCCGCGGACCGTCACCGGGGAGCGGTAGTCGGCGGACCTCCCGGTCCCCAGGGCCCGCAGCGCCCAGCGCAGGCCGCGCACGTCCTCGGGGTCGAGGTACACCGACAGCGGCTTGCCGCCGAGCCGGGGGAGGGCCACGCCGAGGAGCGCGGCCATCGCCGGGTTCGCCTCGAGCACCTGGCCGGTGCCGTCGGTGACGAAGAGCCCCACCGGCAGCAGCGCCGCGACGTGCTCCTGCCAGCGGCGTTCCCGGTCGACACGCGAGACCAGCCGGGCGATCTCCTGCTGCTGGGCCTGCAGCTCCTCCTCGGCGACCTGGAGCTCCTCGCGGGCGACCTCGAGCTCGGCGAGCTCGCCGACGAGGTCGGCGGGCGGGGGGCGTCGCTCGTGGCCGGCGCTCACCGGGCACCCTCCTCGGCCGCGTCGTCGTCGGCGGCCTCCCGGTCGGCCGAGGCGGAGTCGCGGTCGGCCGCGGCGCCCTCCCGGTGCCCGGCGGCCTGCCGCCGGTGCCGGTCCGGGTCGCCGACGCCCATGTCCGCCGCGTCGTCGTGCAGCCGGGCGGCGGCCTCGTGGGCCTGCGCCGCCTGCTCGTGCCGGGCGGCCGCCCGCTGGTGGGCCTCCTCGGCGTGGGTGGCGGACTGCTCCGCGGCCTGCCGGGCCGCGCGGACGTCGTCCTCCGACGACGGCCACCCCGACGCCAGGCGGGTGAGCCGCTCCGACAGCTCCCGCGTGCGCCGGCCCGCCGACTCCGCGCGTTCCGCCGCCCGGCTCCCCGGGTCGTCAGCTGTCACACCCCGACTCTGCTACGCCGGAGGCCGCGATGCGAGACGACCCGATCCGGTGCGGCCCGGCGTCACCCCCGGTCGACGGAGCCACTGCGCGCCGCCTGCCGCACGCGGGAGTGCCGGTACCCGTAGGCGGCGTAGACGACCATCCCGAGCGCCAGCCAGGCGAGGAAGCGCAGCCACGTCTCGATGCTGAGGTTGAGCATCAGGTACAGGCAGGCCACCGCCGCGAGGGCGGGTACCACCGGGGAGAACGGCACGCGGAACGGCCGCGGCAGCTCCGGGCGGGTGCGGCGCAGCACCGGCACGGCGATCGCCACCAGCAGGAACGCGAACAGCGTCCCGATGCTCACGAGGTCGGCCAGCGTCCCGAGCGGCACGAGGGCGGCGAGCACCAGCACGAGGACGGCGAACAGCAGCGTCACCCGCGCCGGGACGCCGGTGCGCGGGCTGACCCGGGCCACCGCCGGCGGCAGCAGCCCGTCGCGGCCCATGGCGAAGCCGATCCGGCCGATGGTGATGAGGTCGACCAGGATGACCGAGGTCAGCCCGGCCACCGCCGCGATCGACACCAGCGACGACGCCCAGCCGAGCCCGACCTGGTCGAAGGCGTCGGCGATCGGGGCGCCCTCGTCGATGTCGGTGTACCGCACCATCCCGACCACGACGAACGCGACGCCGACGTAGAGCGCCGTCGCGAGGCCCAGGGTGCCGAGCAGGCCCAGCGGGACGTCGCGCGCCGGGCGGCGGGTCTCCTCCGAGAGGTTGGCGACCGCCTCGAAGCCGGTGTAGGCGAAGAAGACGACGGCGGCGGCGGTGACCACGCCCCCGACGCCGAACGCCGCCGGCTCGAGCCCGGCGATCGCCTCGATGAGCGGGCGGGTGAGGCCGCTGCCGCCCTCGGCGGGCTCCGACGGCGGCACGAACGGGCTGAGGTTGTCGCCGCGCACGAACCAGGCGCCGACCCCGATGACGAACACGCAGACGGCGACCTTCACCACGACCAGCAGCCCCGTGACCCGCGCGGACTCCTGGATGCCGAGCACCGCCACCAGCGTCAGCACGACGACGATCGCCGCCGCGCCGACGTTGACCGTCGCGGTCTCGCCGAACAGCGACGGCGGGAGGTCGAACAGGTTGCCCACGTAGCCCGACCAACCGCGGGCGACCACCGCCGCACCGAGGGCGAACTCGAGGAACAGGTCCCAGCCGATGATCCAGGCGACGACCTCGCCCACGGTGGCGTAGGTGTAGGAGTAGGCGCTGCCCGCCGTCGGCACGGCCGAGGCGAGCTCGGCGTAGCAGACCGCCGCCAGCAGGGCGACCAGCCCGGCGAGGGCGAAGGAGACGACGACCGCCGGGCCCGCGGTGTTCTTCGCGGTCACGCCGGTGAGCGTGAAGATGCCCGTGCCGATGACGATCCCGATGCCGAACCCGACGAGGTGCCGGGCCGACAGCCGCTTGCGCAGGTGCCCCGCGCCGGGCGCGCCACCGGCCTCCCCGTCCCCGTCGCCCGCGTCCGCGCGGACGGCCTCCACCGACTTCGTCCGGAACAGGTCCACGCGGGGACGCTAGGTCGGGTCGTGCGTCCCCGCTCGGTGACGGGACTAGACCTCCTCGACCGGGAAGCTCCGCGAGGGCGACACGAACTCCTCCTGCGCGGCGACGAGCAGGATCTCCCGGGAGCCGGCCTCCTCGGTGCGCCGCAGCAGCCCCCACACGCTGGCCGCCGCCCGGCCCAGCGCCTCGCCGGCGGAGCGGGTGTCGAGCCAGTGCGCGAGGAACAGCGCGGCGATCGCGTCGCCGGCGCCGTTGACCGACACCGACAGCCGCGGCGTGCGCACCCGGAAGTGCCGGCCGCCCTCGGAGGCCAGCAGGTCGACGGAGTCCTCCGGCGTGTCCTCGGCGACCAGCGAGGTGGTGAGCACCACCCGCGGGCCGAGCCCCTGCACCGCGGCCACCGCGTCCTTCACCGAGCCCAGCGAGCGCGTCGTCATCTGCGCCAGCAGGTCGAGCTCGTAGTGGTTGGGGGTCACCAGGTCGGCGGCGGGCACGGCGACCTCGCGCATGAGCTCCTCGATGCCGGGCCGCACGAACACGCCGCGGCCGACGTCGCCGATGACCGGGTCGCAGCAGTAGACGGCGTCGGGGTTGGCCGCCCGCACCCGCCCGACGGTGCCGACGACGGCGTGGCCGATGTCGGCCGAGCCCAGGTAGCCCGACAGGACGGCGTCGGCGGTGCCGAGCACCCCGCGGTCGGCGATGCCGTCGACGACCTCCTCGACCGCCTGCCCGTCGAACACCCGCCCCGTCCACGCCCCGTAGCCGGTGTGGTTGGAGAACTGGACGGTGTGCACCGGCCAGACCTCGACCCCGAGGCGCTGCAGCGGGAAGACGGCCGAGGAGTTGCCCACGTGCCCGTAGGCCACGTGCGACTGGATCGAGAGGACGTTCACCACGAGGCGCCACGGTGCCATGCGCCCCGGGCGCCGTCAGCCGAGGGTGGCCAGCAGGTCGCGGCAGGCCTGCTCGCACCGCCGGCAGGCCTCGGCGCAGACGCGGCAGTGCTCGTGCATCTCCGCGTGCGCCGCGCACTCGTCGCCGCACGCGCGGCAGGCCGCGGCGCACGCCTCGAGGACGGCGCGGGTCAGGTTCGCGTCGTAGCCGGTGTGCCGCGACAGCACCCGGCCGGTGGCCTCGCAGACGTCGGCGCAGTCGAGGTCGGTGCGGATGCACGTCCGCAGCTCGGCGACCACGTCCTCGCTCAGACACGCGTCCGCGCACGCCGTGCAGGCCTGCGCGCACTCCAGGCAGGCGTCGATGCAGGCGACCAGCCGCTCGCGGTCGATGCCGCCCAGGTCGGCGGGGTAGCTGGCGAGCATGCGCTCGGTCAGGGTCACGGGGTGCTCCGTCCGGTCGGTCGGGCCCGGGCGGCGGGCGCCGTCCCGGGGATCTGCTCGCCCGCGCCCGAGGCCCGGTCCAGCCAGGCGACGACGAGCGCGTGCGGGAGCGTGAGGGCCGCCAGCAGCGGCAGCAGGGTCACGAGCAGGCCTGTCCAGCCGTCCGTGGCCGACCACAGCAGCGCGAGGACGGCGAGGACCGCGGCCGTGGGCGCCGCGGCTGCCGCGGCGAAGCGGCGCAGCGGGGCGCCCAGGCGCCCGGCGGCGAGGTGGGCGGCGTTCGCGGGGTCCCCGGCCAGCACCCGCGCCCCGTGCCGCGGCGCGTGCCAGGCCCCGAACCAGACCCCGAACGCGGCGAACGGCGGCACGACCAGCACGAGCACGAGCAGCACGCCCACCTCGGCGGCCTCCAGCCAGCGTCCCGAGAGCAGGCGCTCGGTCGCCAGCGCGGCGGCGGCCGGGAGCACGGTCACCAGCACGGCCGTCGTCACGGCGGGCGGCAGCAGCCCGTCCCAGCCGGGGACGACCGCGGACGCCACCGGGGCCGCGTCCGCCTGACCGCGCACCAGCGGCACGAGCAGGACCAGCGCCCCGAGCACCACGGACGCCGTGACCTGCCGCTGCACCGGCCGGCCGGCGCGCAGGTCGGCGAAGGCGGTCTCGCCGGTGCCGAAGTGCCAGGCCGACAGGACGACGAAGACGAGCAGCGCGGGCCCCGGGAACGCCCGGAACAGCAGCCAGGCGACGGCGGCGACGCCCGCGTAGGCGAGCGCGAAGGCGGCCGACCGGGCGGGGGGCCACCGCAACAGGCGGCCGGGCAGGAGGTGGTCGACCGCTCCGTGCGGGAGGCCGAGCAGCAGGCCCGCGACCAGCGGCACCCAGGCCAGGTCGCCCCAGCCCACGGTGACCTCGACGGCGACCACGGCGGCCACCGCGGTCAGGGACCCGACGGTGGCCGTCCGCGCGGGGCCGGCGAGGGGCGTCCCCGCCGTCCGCCGGTCCGGGACGGGCAGCACGGGTCAGCTCCGGCCGGTCGCCGTCCGGGTCGCCCCGTGCCGGGCGTCGGCGGCGGCGGACACCGGGGCGTCGTCGACGGTGTTGCCCGCGAAGCGGGTGGTGCGGTGCTCGCTCCGCGGGTCGGGCAGCACGGCCTCGCTGTGCCGGACGTTGCTCACCCACACCGACTCGGGGTGGGTGTCGACCCCGGCGGCGACGTCCTCGGCGGTCCGCAGCTTGGCCACCTTGTGGACCAGCACGCCGAAGCCGACCTTGGCCAGCACGTCGGCGGCGGAGTAGGTCACCTGCATGCCGGCCAGCCAGGCCGGGGTGACGTCGACGAACACCGGCACGGCGTACACCAGCGGGTAGACGCCGAAGGTGCCCAGCAGCACGAGAGCGGCGTTGCGCAGGCTCCGTCCGGCCTCGACTCCCATCGAGGACATCGACGCGCGGACCGCGCCGATGAGGGCGACGTAGAGGTAGGCGTAGAACGCGGTGCTGATCAGGCCCCACACGACCAGCGCGGTGACGTCGCGGCCCTGGGCGAGCACCTGGGAGCCGAGGAACCCGGTGAGGATCATGAGGAACGCCGCGGTCATGGTGCGCAGCCGCAGGCCGCGTGCGCGGGTGCCGGCGATCGAGCAGACGGCGAGCAGTTCGGCGGTCAGCAGCGGGACGGTGACCGACCAGTCGACGTAGCGGGGATAGAGGGTCGAGCGGGCCTCGGCGTTGGGCTCGTAGACGCCGCCCACGAGGTCGAAGCCGGTGTCCCACTTGGTGTAGAGCACGAGGTAGGACAGCGCCGCGACGCCGGCGATGCAGAGGCCGGCGAGCACGGCCGGGCGGTAGCGGACGCCGACCTCGCCCGTGCTGTTCCACGAGTAGAGGAAGTAGGCGAACAGCGCGAACCCGGCCGCGACGATCGCGTAGGTCACCAGGTCGTACAGACCGAGCGGCATCGTCTGCAGCTCGGGCGTGGGCGTGTCGAACACGAGGGGGACCTCCGGGCAGGGCGGCGGGTCACGGCTCGACCCCGGTCGGGCCTACCCGTCGCGCGCGACCCCACCGCATGCGATCCGGACTTCTCCGTTCCGCCACCCGGCGTGTCCGGTTCCGCCTCCCGGGTAGGGGCGCGAGGCCGGACGGTGCGCGGCCGAGACGAGGCGTGCACACCGCCGGACGGCCCTGGAGGCACCCGTGGCGCTCTCCCACCCGACACGGCCCGATGGCATCGGACACCTCGTCGCCGGGGTGGCCCGGTGAGCGGGCAGCCGGCCGTCTCCGAGGCCCTCGGCGAGCTGGAGGTCGTCCACCTCTTCGACGACGCCATGCCCACCGGCGTCACCGTCTCCCACACGGGGCGCGTGTTCGTCTGCTACCCGGAGTGGGGCGACGACGTCGCGTTCACCGTGGGGGAGCTGCGCGACGGCGAGGTGGTGGCCTACCCGTCGCAGGATCTCAACGACAGCCGGTCCGACGACGACGCCGAGCGCTTCGTCAGCGTGCAGAGCGTCGTCGTCGACCCGGCCGATCGGCTGTGGGTGCTCGACACCGGCAGCCCGGTGTTCCGGCCCACGTCGCCCGGCGGGCCGAAGCTGGTCTGCGTCGACCTCGCCACCGACACGGTCGTGCAGACGATCACCTTCCCGGCCGACGTCGCGCTGGAGACCACCTACCTCAACGACGTCCGCTTCGACCTGCGGCGCGGGGAGGCCGGGGCCGCGTTCATCACCGACTCCGCCGACCAGGGGCCCAACGCCGTCATCGTGGTGGACCTGGCGTCGGGGGAGTCCTGGCGGCGGCTGCACGAGCACCCGGGCACCAAGGCGCTGACGCCGCCGGACCTGCGGATGGTCGTCGAGGGGCAGACCTTCTGCGAGCGCTCGGAGGACGGCTCGACCGCGCCGGTGACGATGGGCGCCGACGGCATCGCGATCGCCGCCGACGGCAGCCGGCTGTACTGGTGCCCGCTGGCCTCCCGGCGGTGGTACAGCGTCGCCGTCGACGCGCTGCTCGACCGCTCCCTCGACGACGACGCGGTGGCCGCCACCGTGCTCGACGAGGGGGACAAGGGCGGCGCCGGCGACGGGATGGAGACCGACGACGCCGGCCGGCTCTACGTCACCGACGGCGAGCACGACGCGATCCACCGCCGGCTGCCCGACGGCAGCTGGGAGACCGTGGTGCACGACCCGCGGCTGCTGTGGCCGGACACCATGTCCGTGGCCGCCGACGGGCACCTGTACGTCACGGCCAACCAGCTGTACCGGCAGGCGAGGTACCGCGGCGGTGAGGACCAGCGCCGCCGTCCCTACGTGCTGTTCCGGACGCCGGTCGACGCCGGCCCCGTCCGGCTGCGCTGACCACGGTCGGGCCGCCGGCCGGATGCCCGCACGCCGCGTGTGGGCGCCCGGGCGGACGGGCACCAGCGGGTGACCACGCGGGAGGAGCCACGATGCGTTCCCACGGCCTGCCCGGCCTGACAGCGGTCCGCTGACGTCCGTGGTCGTCCTCCTGGCCGCGCACGTGGTCCTCGCAGCGGTCGCGGCGGGGACGGCCCGCCGGTTCGGGTCCCGCGCGCTCGTCGTGGGGGCGGTGGCCCCGGCGGCGTCGTTCGCGTGGCTGGTCGCCGCCGCGTCCGACGTCCTCGCCGGACGGCCCCGGGAGGAGGCGCTGAGCTGGGCGCCCGCGCTGGGTCTCGAGGTGCCGCTGCGGCTCGACGGGCTGTCCCTGCTGCTCGGCCTGGTCGTCACGGGGGTCGGGACCCTGGTGCTGCTCTACGGCGTCCGCTACTTCGCCGACCGCCGGGACGGGATGGCGCGGACGGCGGGCGTGCTGGTGTTCTTCGCCGGCGCGATGCTGGCGCTGGTCCTGGCCGACAACGTGCTCGCGCTCTACGTGGCCTGGGAGCTGACGACCGTCTGCTCCTTCCTCCTCATCGGGGACGGCGGCCGCGACCGCTATTCCCGGTCGGCGGCGACCCGGGCCCTGCTCGTGACCACCGGCGCCGGCTTCGCGCTCCTGCTCGGGCTGCTGCTGCTCGCCGACGCCGCAGGCACCTACCGGCTCTCCGCCGTCGTCGCCGCCCCGCCGACGGGTGCGCAGGCCGCGACCGCTCTCGTCCTGGTGCTGGTCGGGGCGTTCGCCAAGTCGGCCCAGGTGCCGTTCCACCCCTGGCTGCCCGCCGCCATGGTGGCCCCGACCCCCGTCAGTGCCTACCTGCACGCCGCCGCCATGGTGAAGGCCGGTGTCTACCTGGTGGCCCGGCTCGCCCCGGGTCTCGCCGAGGTGCTGCCGTGGCGGCCGGTCGTCCTCGCCGTCGGGGTGGCGACCATGCTGCTCGGCGGCTGGCGTGCCCTGGCCCAGACCGACCTCAAGCGCCTGCTGGCGTACGGCACCATCGCGCAACTCGGGTTCCTCGTCGTGCTGCTGGGCGCGGGCACGCGTACCGCGGCCCTCGCCGGGGCCACCATGCTGCTGGCCCACGCCGCGTTCAAGGCGACGCTCTTCTGCGTGGTCGGGGTGATCGACCACGAGGCGGGGACCCGGGACCTGCGCGAGCTCAGCGGGGTCGGCCGCCGGGCGCCGGCCCTCGCCGGAGTGGCCGGGCTCGCCTGCCTGTCCATGGCCGGCCTCCCCCCGGCCCTCGGGTACCTGGGCAAGGAGGCGGCCCTCGAGGCCTTCCTCGAGCCCGGTGCCGGTCACGGCTGGGTGCTGGCCGGCGTCGTCGCCGGGTCCGTGCTGACCGTCGCGTACACGCTGCGCTTCCTCTGGGGGGCCTTCGCCGACCGGCCCGGCGTCGACGACCGGCCGGAGCACCGCCCCCCGTTCTCGTTCGTCGCGCCGGCGGCGGTCCTGGCGGCCGCCGGCGTCGTCGCCGGTCTCCTGCCGTCGGCGGTCGACACCCTCGCCGCCGGGTACGCCGACGGCCACGCCGCCGGGGCCGGGTACCACCTGGCGCTCTGGCACGGCGCGACTCCGTCGTTCTGGCTGTCGGTGCTGACGCTGGCGGGCGGGGTGGTCGTGCACGTCCTCCGGGACCGGTTGGCCGCGGCACGGCGCGCACTGCCCGCGGTGCCGGACGCCGAACGGGCTCAGGACCGGCTCGCGGGGGCGCTGCTCACCGGGGCCGGGGCGTTCACCCGGCGCACCCAGGTGGGGTCGCTGCCCGGCTACCTCGTCGTCGTCCTGCTCGCCGTCTGCGTCGGTCCCGGCGGGGTCCTCCTGTTCTCCGTGGGCCTCCCCGACCGCCTGCGCGCGTGGGACGTGCCGGCGCAGGCCGTGGTCGGCGCGGCCGTCGTCGTGTGCGCGGCCGGTGTGGTGCGGATCCGCCACCGGATCACCGCCGTCCTCGTCCTCTCCGCACTCGGGTTCTGCGTCGCCCTGCTCTTCCTCGTGCACGGCGCCCCGGACCTCGCCCTGACCCAGCTGCTCGTCGAGACGCTGACGCTCCTGGTGTTCGTGCTGGTCATCCGGCGGATGCCGGCGGAGGTCCGCCGGCCACCGCGGCCGCTGTCGGGGCTGCGTGCCGCCGTCGCCCTGCTGGTGGGCGCCTTCGCCACCCTCGCGACCCTCACGATCAGCGCCCGGCATGTCCCGTCCCGCTCCACGGAGGGCTACTTCGCCGAGGCTCCCGGCGAGGGTGGGCCGAACGTCGTCAACCTGGTCATCAGCGAGTTCCGTGCGCTGGACACCCTGGGGGAGGTCACCGTCGTCGCCCTCGCGGCGACCGGGGTGGCCAGCCTGGTCCTCGTGACCGGCCGGCTGCGCGGCACCCCCCGGGGCGGCCACACCCCGCCGGCGGCGGCCGAGCGGGAAGCCGAGCGGGAGGAGGCGTCGTGAACGGCGACCACGGCGGCCCGTCGGCCGCGCCGCGGGACCGGCTGCTGCCGGCGGCCGACCGGCAGGACCCCGGCGAGCGCTCGCTGTTGCTGGAGGTCCTCGCCCGGCTCGCCCACCCGACCGTCCTGCTGCTGGGCGTCCACCTCCTGGTGGTCGGTCTGCACCACCCGGGAGGCGGCTTCATCGCCGGTCTGGTCGCCGGTCTGGGTCTCGTCCTGCGCCGGCTGGCCGGGGGACCGGAGGGGCTGGCGGCGGCGACGCCGGCACCGGCGGGCCTGCTGCTCGGTCTCGGGCTCCTCCTGGTCTCGGGATACGCCGCGGTGGGGGTCGTCGTGGCCGACGAGCTGCTGGCGGGGACGGTGTGGAGCCTCGACGCGGGGTTCCTCGGCACCGTGGAGGTCCCGTCCTCGCTCGTCTTCGAGCTCGGGACCGCGCTCGTCGTCGTGGGTCTCACCCTCGACGTCCTGCGGACCCTCGGTGCCGACGAGCCCTCCGACGAGGACGCGGAGGAGGCGGCATGAGCTCGGGCAACGTGACACTGGCCGTGGTCGTCGGCGTCCTGTTCGCCGGGGGCAGCTACCTGCTGCTGCAGCGCAGCCTGCTGCGCGTCGTCCTCGGCTTCGTGCTGATCGGGCACGGCGCCAACCTGGTGCTGCTCGTCGCCGGTGGCCCGGCGGGACCGGCGCCGGTCGTGGGGGAGACGGCACCGCAGGAGGCCGCCGACCCCCTGCCGCAGGCGCTGGCGATCACCGCCGTCGTCATCACGCTGGGGGTCACGGCCCTGTTGCTGGCCCTCGCCGACCGCAGCGTGACCCTGCGCGGGGACGACGACGTCCCCGATGCGGTGGAGGACGCCCTCGCGGTCGACACCGGGCGGTCCGGGGTCGAGGACGACCGGTGAGCGCCACCCTGCTGCTGTCCGTGCCGGTGGTCTCGCCCCTCCTCGGGGCGGCGCTGTCGCTGGTGCTCAGCCCCCGCCCGGCGGCCCAGCGGGTGCTCGGCCTCGGAGTCCTCGTCGCGGTCCTCGTCGACGCCGCGGTCCTGGTCTCCGTCGTCGACACCTCGGGCCGGCAGGTCCTCCTCGCGGGCGGGCACGCGCCGCCGCTGGGCATCGCCCTGGTCGCGGACCGCTTCTCGGCACTGGCACTGCTGGTCGCGGTGGTGGTCTGCATCGCCGTGATGCTGTACGCGCTCGGGCAGGGCAGCGCGGAACAGCGCATCGAGAACGTGCCGTCGGTGTTCCACCCCGCCTACCTGGTCCTGCTCGCCGGGATCTCCCTGGTCCTGCTCACCGGCGACCTGTTCACCCTCTTCGTCGGCTTCGAGGTCATGCTCATGGCCAGCTACGTGCTGACCACCCTCGGGCCGACGGCGGAGCGGGTGCGGGCCGGCATGGTGTACGTGACCACGAGCCTCACCGCGACGCTGCTGCTGCTCACCACGATCGGGCTGGTCTACGCCCTGACCGGCACCGTGAACCTGGCCCAGCTGGCCGGCGCGGTGCCCCGGCTGGACGACGGGCTGCAGCAGTTCCTCGGTCTCATGCTGCTCGTCGTCCTGGGGATCAAGGCCGCCATGGTGCCGCTGCACTGGTGGCTGCCCGACAGCTATCCCGCCGCACCGGCCCCGGTGACCGCGGTCTTCGCGGCGCTGCTGACCAAGGTGGCCGTCTACGCCGTCGTCCGCACCCAGACGCTGCTGTTCCCCCGCGACGAGCCCTGGGTGCTGCTGCTGGTCCTGGCCGCGGCGACGATGCTGGTGGGGGTCCTCGGCGCTCTCGTGCAGGACGAGCTCAACCGGGTGCTGTCGTTCACCCTCGTCTCCCACATCGGCTTCATGCTCTTCGGCCTGGCGATGTCCTCGGTCGCCGGTCTCACCGGGACGATCCTGTACTTCGTCCACCACGTCACGGTGCAGTCGGCGCTGTTCCTGACCGCGGGCCTGGCGGAACGCCGGCGATCCGGTACCGCCCTGGCCGAACTGGGAGGACTGGCCCGCACCGCTCCGCTGGTCGCCGTCCTGTTCCTGGTGCCCGCGCTGAGCATCGGGGGAGTGCCGCCCCTGGCCGGGTTCATCGGCAAGCTCGCCCTGCTGCAGGCCGCCGTGGGGACCGGGGCGGGGCCGGTGCTGGCGGTGGCCGGTGTCGCGCTGGTCACCAGCCTCCTCACGCTGGCCGCCATGAGCCGGGTGTGGGTGCGCTCCTTCTGGGGCGAGCCCCCCGCGGAGCCACCCGCCGGGCCCCCCGGGCAGGAGCCGGACGGGGACGCCGGGACGGCGACGGTCACCCGCCGGGCGAACGGGCTGATGGTCGCGGGCGCGGCGGTCGCCGTCGCGGCGGGGCTGACCCTCGCCGCCGCAGCCGGCCCGCTGTCGGCCTACGCCGGCCGGGCCGCGGCCGACCTCGTCGACCACGAGGGGTACCGGGCCGACGTGCTCGGGGACGGGGGGACGTCGTGAACGGCAGGCTCCTGCACGTCGGCTGGCTGGTGCTGGTCTGGGTGCTCCTGTGGGGCAGCACCGCCCCCGTCGTGCTGGTGTCCGGACTGCTCGTCGCGCCGCTGTGCCTGGCGCTCTGCCGGCTGCCGGACGTCCGGCCGCGGTCCCGCCCGCGGCCGGTGGCCTGCCTGCGGGCGCTGGGCCGCTTCGTGGTCGACCAGGCGACGTCCACGGTCGCGGTCGCCCGGGCGGTCCTGCGGCGCGGGCCGGCCACCCGTTCGGCCGTCGTGGCGGTGCGGCTCCCCGAGCAGGGGGCGCCGCCGTCGGACCTGCTCCTGTCCACGGTCGCCGACCGCCTGTCGCTGGTCCCGGCGACGCTCGTGGTGGACGTCGACCGCCCGAGCGGCACCCTCTACGTGTTCGTGCTGGACGTGGACGACGACGCCGGCGTCGACGCGGCCCGCGCGGACGCCGCCCGCGCCGTGGCCGAGGTCCTCGCGGCGGCCGGACGCACCGCACCGGACCGGGAGGGGCACCCGTGACCGCGGTCCTGCTCGCCACCGGCGCGCTGCTGCTGGTCGCCGGGGTGCTGACCCTGGTGCGGCTGTTCCGGGGCCCCACCCTGTACGACCGGCTGGTCGCCGTCGACGTGCTCACCGTCGTCGTGCTGGGCGGCATCCTCGTCGAGGCCCTGTGGCGCGGACGGACCCCCGACGTGGTGCTGCTCGTGGTGGTCGCCCTGCTGGCCTTCCTGAGCACGATGTCGGTGCTGCGCTTCGACGTCGAGGAGCGGCGGTGAGCCCGGGTGAGGTCGTCGCGTCGGTGCTCCTGCTGACCGGTGCCCTGCTCGCCGTGCTCGCCGCCCTGGGGCTCCTGCGGTTGCCCGACGTCGGTGCGCGACTGCAGGCGGCGAGCGTCCTGCAGGGGCCCGGCCTGGCGCTGCTGGCGGCCGGGGCGGCGGTCCTGGCCCCCGGCGCGGACGCCTGGAAGCTGGTCCTGGCCGTGCTGTTCCAGCTGGCGACCGCGCCGGTGCTCGCCCACCTCATCGGGCGCGCCGCCCACCGGGCCGGGGTCGGGGAGCCGCTGGTCCGCGACGACCTGGGGGCGCGAGTGGACCGGGCCGGGCCTCCGACTGGCGGACCGGCCGGAG
Organism: Geodermatophilus sp. SYSU D01106; assembly: GCF_054049995.1. NCBI lineage: Bacteria > Bacillati > Actinomycetota > Actinomycetes > Geodermatophilales > Geodermatophilaceae > Geodermatophilus > Geodermatophilus sp. SYSU D01106. The sequence continues at coordinate 112,351 of NZ_JBJGYM010000006.1, forward strand.
GGGGCGCCTCCTCGCCGGAGTGACCGGCCCTCGTCGTCCCCTGGTCAGCGCAGCGCGATGCCGCCGCCCTGCCCGCGGCCGTCGGGGTCGAGCCCGAGCTCCCGGAGGAGGTCGGCGTCCCGGACGGTGTCGACCTCGACGTCGAGCTCCTCCGCCGCGCGCCGGGCCTCCTCGGCGCGCCCGGCGGAGCTCAGCGCCTGGACGACGTGTTCGCGGTCGGTCCTCACGGGGTGCCCCCGCGGGACGTGGCCGCGCGGACGTCGGCGCGGACGCTGGCCGCCGTCCGCTCCGGCAGCAGCGACCCGACCTGCCGCAGCTCCTCGCGCGCCGTGGCCGCCAGCGCGGCGGCGCCCCCGCCGTAGAGCAAGGTGGCCACCGCGGCCGCGGTGGGCGGGGACAGCCGGCGCTCGAGCAGCCGCACGAGCAGCGCGCTGGAGGTGCCCACGGCCAGGACGCCGAGGCCCGCGGCCCCGCCCAGCAGCGCGCCGGCCCGTCCCGCGCGCCGCGCCCTGGCGGTGATCTCGGCGCGGGCCTGGGCGAGCTCGTCGCGGACCAGCGTCGTGACGTCGTCGGTCAGCGACTGCAGCAGGTCGGCCGTCGAGGCGCTCGCCGGCGGGGGGCTCTCGGTCATGGTCGACGCCTACCCCGTGTCGTGGACCGGAACCGGCATCCCGGGACGGTCGTGCCGGAGGCCGGGAAGCGGCACCGCCCCGGCTCGCCATCGGTCGCCGATCGGCCTACGGTCGCGCTGGACGCGGAACCGACGCCCAGACCCGGCGTGCCGCGGGACCTCCGAGCAGCGCGCCGCCCGGCCGCGCGCTGCAGTCGGGAGAAGACAGCAGCGTGACGGCGATGGCGCCGCAGCCGGTCGTGCTGCGGTCGGGGACGATGGAGCCGCCGCGGCGCGGTGGGCGGATCGTCCGGCTGCTGGGGACGACCGACCACAAGCAGATCGGCCAGATGTACCTGGCCACCACGCTGGCGTTCTTCCTCGCCGCCGGGTTCATGGCGATGCTCATGCGTGCCGAGCTCGGGCAGCCGGGTCTGCAGATCCTGTCCCCGGAGCAGTACAACCAGCTGGTCACCATGCACGGCACGGTGATGCTGCTGCTGTTCGCCACCCCGCTGGCCTTCGGCTTCGCCAACGTCGTCCTGCCGCTGCAGATCGGCGCTCCCGACGTCGCGTTCCCACGGCTGAACGCCTTCTCGTACTGGCTGTTCCTCTTCGGCGGGCTGATCGTCATGGCCGGCTTCCTCACGCCCGGCGGTGCGGCCGACTTCGGCTGGTACGCCTACACCCCGCTGTCGACGTCGGCGCACTCACCCGGGCCCGGCGGTGACCTGTGGGCGATGGGCCTGGTGGTGTCCGGGCTCGGCACGATCCTTGCCGCGGTCAACATGATCACCACGGTCGTGTGCCTCCGTGCGCCCGGCATGACGATGTTCCGGATGCCGATCTTCACCTGGAACATCGCGCTGACCAGCCTGCTGGTGCTCTTCGCCTTCCCGGTCCTCACCGCCGCGCTGCTCGCCCTGGAGGCCGACCGGAACCTCGGCTCGCTCGTCTACTCCGACGAGAACGGCGGCCCGATGCTGTGGCAGCACCTCTTCTGGTTCTTCGGCCACCCCGAGGTCTACATCGTCGCGCTGCCGTTCTTCGGGATCGTCACCGAGATCATCCCGGTGTTCGCCCGCAAGCCGTTGTTCGGCTACAAGGGGATGGTCGGCGCCACGATCGCCATCTCGTTCCTGTCGGTGACGGTGTGGGCGCACCACATGTTCGCCACGGGCGCGGTCCTGCTGCCCTTCTTCTCCCTGCTCACCTACCTGATCGCCGTGCCCACCGGCATCAAGTTCTTCAACTGGATCGGCACCATGTGGCGGGGCCAGCTGACCTTCGAGACGCCGATGCTCTGGTCGGTCGGTTTCCTGGTGACCTTCCTGCTCGGTGGCCTGACCGGGGTCCTGCTCGGCAGCCCGCCGGTGGACTGGCACGTCAACGACAGCTACTTCGTCGTCGCGCACTTCCACTACGTGCTGTTCGGGACGATCGTCTTCGCCGCGTTCGCCGGCATCTACTTCTGGTTCCCGAAGATCACCGGCCGGATGATGGACGAGCGGCTGGGCAAGCTGCACTTCTGGCTGACCTTCGTCGGCTTCCACACGACCTTCCTCGTGCAGCACTGGCTGGGCACCCAGGGCATGCCGCGCCGGTACGTCGACTACCTGCCCACCGACGGGTTCACGACGCTGCACGTCATCTCGACGATCGGCTCGTTCGTCCTGGGCGCCGCGACGATCCCCTTCCTGTTCAACCTGGCGCGGTCGTGGCGGCACGGGGCGCCCGCGTTCCGGGACGACCCCTGGGGACACGGCAACTCGCTGGAGTGGGCCACGTCCTCGCCGCCGCCGCGGCACAACTTCACCGCGATCCCGAGGATCCGGTCCAACCGCCCGGCCTTCGACGCCCACTACCCGCACCTGCGGGACAAGCTCCACGACGAGGCCTACGCCACGGTGTTCGGCCGCAAGCGCCAGGCGTCCCTGGAGGAGCGGTCGTCGGGACCCAAGGAGACCGCGGCCGACCCGGACCCCCGCTGATGACCACCTCCGACCGAGAGGACCTCGCATGAGGACCTGGCTCGACAGCTGGCCGGTGTTCCGCCAGCTCACCGGACCCGACCCCACCGGGCGGGGGGAGTCCGCGCGCAGCCGCGGCACCGAGGAGCTCACCCCGCGCACGGCCACCGCGGACCGCGTCGTGCAGAGCATCTGCCCGTACTGCGCGGTGGGCTGCGGCCAGCGGGTGTTCGTGCAGGACGAGCGGGTCACCCAGATCGAGGGTGATCCCGATTCGCCGATCAGCCGCGGCCGGCTGTGTCCCAAGGGCGCGGCCAGCCGGTCGCTGGTGACCAGCCCGACCCGGGTCACGACGGTCCGCTACCGCCGGCCGTACGGCACCGAGTGGGAGGACCTCGACCTCGACACGGCGATGGAGATGATCGCCGAACGCGTCATCCGGACCCGCCGCGAGACCTGGCAGGACGAGGTCGACGGCAAGCGGGTCAACCGGACCATGGGGATGGCGAGCCTCGGAGGGGCGACCCTCGACAACGAGGAGAACTACCTCATGAAGAAGCTCTACACGGCCATGGGCGCGGTCCAGGTCGAGAACCAGGCGCGCATATAGCACTCCTCCACGGTCTCCAGTCTGGGGACCACGTTCGGTCGTGGCGGCGCCACGATGTTCCAGCAGGACCTGGTCAACGCCGACTGCATCCTCATCGAGGGCTCGAACATGGCCGAGGCCCACCCCGTGGGCTTCCAGTGGGTGATGGAGGCCAAGGCCCGCGGGGCGACGGTCATCCACGTCGACCCCCGGTTCACCCGCACGAGCGCGCTGGCCGACGTCCACGCGCAGATCCGCGCCGGCACCGACATCGCCTTCCTCGGCGGGCTGATCAACTTCGTGCTCGAGAACGAGCGGGACTTCCGCGAGTACGTCGTCGCCTACACGAACGCCGCGGCGATCCTGCGGGAGGACTTCCGCGACACCGAGGACCTCGACGGCTTCTTCTCCGGGTGGGACCCCGAGACCCGCGAGTACGACGAGACCAGCTGGCAGTACGAGGGCGCGGCGATGACGGCGGCGTCCGGCCAGCGGCAGGCACCCCAGCCGGGGGCCTCGGGCTCGGGCGGGTCCGACGAGAACGCCCATCCGCACAGCGGCGAGGACCACGAGGTGAGCCGGTCGGAGGAGGCCGGCAGTGGCGGGACGACGATCGGCGGCAAGCCGGAGCGTGACGAGACGCTGCAGCACCCCCGGTGCGTCTACCAGGTGCTCAAGCGGCACTACTCCCGCTACACGCCGGAGAAGGTGTCGGAGATCTGCGGCATCGAGCCGGAGACCTTCCTGCAGGTGGCCGAGGCGCTCACCGCCAACTCCGGCCGGGAGCGGACCAGCGCCATCGTCTACTCGGTGGGCTGGACCCATCACACGGTCGGGGTGCAGTACATCCGCACCGCCGGTGTGCTCCAGGCGCTGCTGGGCAACATGGGCCGCCCGGGCGGCGGCATCCTGGCGCTGCGCGGGCACGCGTCGATCCAGGGCTCGACCGACATCCCGACGCTGTTCAACATCCTGCCCGGCTACATCCCGATGCCCCACGCCCGCCAGCACGACAGCCTCGACGACTTCGTCGGTGAGGCGGCCGGCTCGGTCGGGTTCTGGGGCAACATGCGCAGCTACACGGTGAGCCTGCTCAAGTCCTGGTGGGGTGACGCCGCGACCGCGGAGAACGACTTCGCCTTCGGCTACCTGCCCAAGCTGACCGGCGACCACAGCTCGTACCAGACGATGGCCGAGCAGATCCAGGGCAACGTCCCGGGCTACTTCGTCGTCGGCGAGAACCCGACCGTCGGGCACGCCAACGCGAAGATGGCGCGGCTGGGCCTGGCCAACCTCGAGTGGCTCGTCGTCCGCGACCTGCAGATGATCGAGACGGCCACCTTCTGGCAGAACGGCCCGGAGCTGGAGACCGGGGAGCTCTCCACGGAGAGCATCCCGACCGAGGTCTTCTTCATGCCCGCCGCCACGCACGTGGAGAAGGAGGGCAGCTTCACCAACACCCAGCGGCTGCTGCAGTGGCGGCACAAGGCGGTGGAGCCGCCGGGCGACTGCCGCAGCGACCTGTGGTTCTACTTCCACCTCGGCCGGCGGATCCGGGAGGAGCTGGCCGGCTCGACCGACCCGCGCGACCGCCCGCTGCTGGACCTCACGTGGGACTACCCGACCGAGGGCGAGCACGAGGAGCCCAGCGCCGACGCCGTCCTGCGGGAGATCAGCGGCACCGGGCCCGACGACCGCGCCGTCTCCGGCTACACCGACCTCCGCGACGACGGCAGCACCCGCTGCGGCTGCTGGATCTACTCCGGCGTGTACGCCGACGAGGTCAACCAGGCCGCCCGGCGCAAGCCGGGCCGGGAGCAGGACCTGGTGGCCCTCGAGTGGGGCTGGGCGTGGCCCATGAACCGCCGCACCCTGTACAACCGGGCCTCGGCCGACCCCGAGGGCCGGCCGTGGAGCGAGCGGAAGAGGTACGTGTACTGGGACGCCGAGGCCGGCCGGTGGACCGGTCCCGACGTCGCGGACTTCGAGTCCCACAAGCCCCCGGACTACGTGCCGCCGGAGGGCGCGACGGCCGAGGACGGCATCGGCGGCGCCGACCCGTTCATCATGCAGAACGACGGGAAGGCCTGGCTGTTCGTACCGTCGGGGCTGGCCGACGGGCCGATGCCGACGCACTACGAGCCGGCCGAGTCCCCGGTGCCCAACGCGCTGTACCCGGTGCAGGCCAACCCGGCGCGGCACGAGGTGCGCGGTGCCTGGAACAGGCCCAACCCGGCCCTGTCGGAGGAGTTCCCCTTCGTCGTCACCACCTACCGGCTGACCGAGCACCACACCGCCGGGGCGATGAGCCGCACGCTGCCGTACCTGTCGGAGCTGCAGCCCGAGCCGTTCGTCGAGGTGAGCCCCCAGCTCGCGGAGGAGCGGGGCCTGGAGCACCTGGGCTGGGCGACGCTGGTCAGCGCGCGCAACGCCATCGAGGCGAAGGTGGTCGTGACCGAGCGGATGCGCCCGATGCGGGTGGCCGGCCGGGAGGTGCACACCGTCGGGCTGCCCTACCACTGGGGCCCCAACGGCCTGGTCACCGGCGACCCCGCCAACGAGCTGCTCGGCGCGGTGCTCGACCCGAACGTGCACATCCAGGAGTCCAAGGTGGCCACCTGCGACATCCGGCCGGGGCGGCGTCCCCGCGGCCCGGCACTCGTCGAGTACGTCGAGGGCTACCGGCAGCGATCCGGAGCCGGGAGCGGCCGGCTCGGCCCGAACGGGCGCGCCCCGATCGAGATGAGGAACACGTGACCACCGTCAGCTCCGTCGGGCGGGCCCTGTCCGGGGACGACCCGCGCCACACCCTCTACGGGCCGGTGCCGGACGTCACCGGCGACAGCGGCTACGCCGGGGACCACCCCACCCGGCTGGGCTTCTTCACCGACACCTCGATCTGCATCGGCTGCAAGGCCTGCGAGGTGGCGTGCAAGGAGTGGAACACCCTCCCGATGGACGACGCCCACGGCCGGGTCGACGCCCTCGGACTGACGGGGGAGTCCTACGACAACACCGGGATGCTCGGCGCCAACAGCTGGCGGCACGTCGCCTTCGTCGAGCAGAGCCGCCCGGTCGACCTGCCGATGCCCTCCCTCGGGCCACCGGGGGTGCGGCCGCTGACCGACCCGCCGGTCACCGCCCCGGAGGTGCCGGCGTCGGCGACCACGGCCGAGCAGACCGACCCGCAGCGGACGGCGTCCGGCGATCGGGAGATCCGGTGGCTGATGAGCTCCGACGTGTGCAAGCACTGCACGCACGCCGGCTGCCTCGACGTCTGCCCGACCGGGTCGCTGTTCCGCACCGAGTTCGGCACGGTCGTGGTGCAGGAGGACATCTGCAACGGCTGCGGCTACTGCGTGCCGGCCTGCCCGTACGGCGTGATCGACCAGCGCGAGGACGACGGCCGGGTCTTCAAGTGCACCCTCTGCTACGACCGCACCATCGACGGGCTGCAGCCGGCCTGCGCCACCGCCTGCCCGACGCAGTCGATCCAGTTCGGCGACCTCGACGAGTTGCAGGCCCGCGCCGACGCCCGGCTGGCCGCGCTGCAGGAGAAGGGTGTCGAGGGCGCCCGGCTCTACGGCCGGGACGAGGACGACGGCGTCGGCGGCGCGGGCGCGTTCTTCCTGCTGCTCGACGAGCCGGAGGTCTACGGCCTGCCGCCGGACCCGGTGGTCACCACCCGCGACCTCCCGGCCATGTGGCGGCACGCGGCCGCCGGGGCGCTCGGCCTCGTGGGCCTGGTCGCCTCGGCGTTCCTCCGGCGGCGCGGGTGACCGCCGGCGGGCAGCCGGGAGCCGGCTGGCGGCGGGCCGACGGCGCCCCCGCGCAGCGGCGCGAGCGGCGCTGGAGGAGGGGCGGCGGTGAGCTCTCGGGGGTGGAGGAGGCCGAGTTCACCTCCTACTACGGCCGCCCGGTGGTCAAGGCGCCGGTGTGGAAGCAGCCCGACGTCCCGCTGTACCTCTTCCTGGGCGGTGCCGCGGGGACGTCGTCGCTGATCGGGGTGCTGGCCGACGTGACCGGCCGGCCGGGCCTGCGCGCCGTCGCCCACCGGACGGCCGCGGGCGCTGCCCTGGCCTCGGTGGGGTGGCTGATCCACGACCTCGGCCGACCCGCGCGCTTCCTGCACATGCTCCGGGTGTTCAAGCCGACGTCGCCGCTGTCGGTCGGCTCGTACATCCTGGCGCCCTTCAGCGCGCTGACCACCGCCACCGCCGGGGCGGAGCTGCTCGGGTGGTTCCCGCGGCTGCTGCGGGTGTCCAGCGCCCTGGCCGCGGTCTTCGGCGGTCCGATGACCACCTACACCGCGGTGCTCCTCGCCAACACGTCCACCCCGTCGTGGCACGAGGCGCACACCGAGCTGCCGTACGTGTTCGCCGGGTCCGCCGCGGCGGCCGGCGGGGGGATCTGCCTGGCCTTCGCCCCGCTGGGCGAAGCCGGCCCCGCGCGCACCGTCGCGGCGGTGGGCGCGGCGGTCGAGCTCGGGACGATGCACCGGGTCGAGTCCGGGCACGGCCTGCTGTCGGAGCCCTACCGCACCGGACGTGCCGGCACCCTGCTCCGCCTCGCCCGCGCGTGCACCGCGGCCGGCGGGCTGCTCGCTCCGTTCACCCGACGGTCGCGGGCGCTGTCGGTGCTCAGCGGGACGCTGCTCGCCGCCGGGTCGGCACTCACCCGGTTCGGCGTGTTCGACGCCGGGGTGGCCAGCGCGAAGGACCCCCGCTACACGGTCGAGCCGCAGCGCGAGCGGATCCGGGCCCGCGAGGCAGCCGCGCGGTGAGGAGGTAGGGCCCGGCGCGGGAGAGCGGCTACGCATGCCCCGGACCCCGGACCCCGGACCCCGGACCCCGGACCCCGGACCCCGGACCCCGGACCCCGGAACGGCACCGCGCCTCAGCAGCCGTGGACGCCCTCGTCGTGCTCCGGCCTCGTCGCGGCCCGGCATCCCGCCGCTGCGCCGCCGGTATCCGGCGGTGCAGGGGGGAGCACGCGGGGTTCGGGTCGGCTCACGATCTCGATCCCCGGAGCCGGTTTGCCGGCGGCGCCGGGCGGTGAAGGCTCCGAGCGGGCCCCGAACGGGCGCCGTGCCACCTGTCGCACGAGGGGACGGACATGCCAGGCATCGACCGGATCGCCGAACCATGGGGAACGCGGACCCCGTACGGGCCGGGGGAGGAGTGGCCGACGCGGGTGGACCAGCACCTCGCCGACGGGGTCGGCGAGGACGACGTCGACCGGTGGGTGCAGGCGGCGTCGATCCTGCACAGCAACGGCGACGCGATGGACGTCGCGGTCAAGGACGGCCGCATCGTCGGGGTCCGGGGCCGGGCAGTCGACCGGGTCAACCGCGGCCGCCTCGACCCCAAGGACCTCTACGGCTGGCAGGCGAACGGCTCGCGTGAGCGCCTGACCCGCCCGTTGGTGCGCCGGGACGGCCGGCTCGTCGAGACCGACTGGGACACCGCCATGGACCTCGTCGTCCGGCGCACCCGGGAGCTGCTCGACGAGCGGGGGCCGGGGTCGATCGGCTTCTACAACACCGGCCAGCTGTTCCTCGAGGACTACTACACGCTCGGCCTGATCGCGCACGGCGGCATCGGGACCATCCACGTCGACGGCAACACGCGGCTGTGCACCGCGACGGCGGCCGCTGCGCTCAAGGAGTCCTTCGCCAGCGACGGCCAGCCCGGCTCCTACGCCGACATCGACTCCGCCGACGTCATCTGCCTCTACGGGCACAACATGGCCGAGACCCAGGTGGTCACCTGGACGCGGGTGCTGGACCGGCTGGCCGGCCCGAACCCGCCGCGGGTCGTCTGCGTCGACCCACGCGAGACGCCGGTGGCGCGGGCGGCGACCGTCCACCTCGCCCCCCGGCCGGGGACCAACGTCGCCCTGATGAACGGCCTGCTGCACGAGATCGTCCGCAACGGGTGGATCGACCGGGAGTACCTCGACGCCCACGTGGTGGGGTTCGACGAGCTGGCCGAGCGCGTCGCGGAGTACCCGCCCGACGTGGTCGCCGGCATCTGCGACGTCCCCGCCGACCGGATCCGCGAGGCCGCCCGCGTCATCGGCACCGCCGAGCGGCTGCTGTCGACGGTGCTGCAGGGCTTCTACCAGTCCCACCAGGCCACCGCGGCCGCCGTCCAGGTCAACAACGTGCACCTGGTGCGCGGCATGCTCGGCCGCCCCGGCTGCGGGATCCTGCAGATGAACGGCCAGCCGACCGCGGAGAACACCCGCGAGGCCGGCGCCGACGGCGACCTCCCGGCGTTCCGGAACTGGTCCAACGACGCTCACGTCGAGGACCTGGCCCGCATCTGGAACGTCGACCCGGCGCACATCCCGCACTACGCCCCGCCGACCCACGTCATGCAACAGCTCCGGTACCTCGAGGAGGGGTCGATCCGGATGTTCTGGGTCATCTGCACCAACCCGGCGGTGTCCCTGCCCGAGCTGGCCCGCATCCGGTCGATCCTGTCCCAGGAGCGGCTGTTCCTGGTCGTGCAGGACATCTTCCTGACCGAGACCGCGCAGCTGGCCGACGTCGTCCTCCCCGCCGCCACGTGGGGGGAGAAGACCGGCACCTTCACCAACGCCGACCGCACCGTGCACCTGACGGAGAAGGCCGTCGACCCGCCCGGCGAGGCGCGGCCGGACATGGACATCCTCATCGACTTCGCGAACCGGCTCGGCCTGAAGGACAAGGACGGCGCCCCGCTGGTGAAGTGGTCCGACTACGAGGGCGCCTTCGAGGCGTGGAAGGAGTGCAGCCGCGGCCGGCCCTGCGACTACACCGGCATCACCTACGACAAGCTGCGCGGCGGCAGCGGCATCCAGTGGCCCTGCACCGACGAGGCGCCCGAGGGCACCGAGCGGCTCTACGCGGACGGGCGGTTCTTCGCCGACCCGGAGTACTGCGAGAGCTACGGCCGCGACCTGATCACCGGCGCCCCGCTCGAGCCCGACGAGTACCGGTCGATGAACCCCTCGGGCAAGGCGGTCATCAAGGCCGCCGAGTACCTCCCGCCGCACGAGGAGCCCAGCGCCGAGTACCCGTTCGCGCTCATCACCGGCCGCACGCTCTACCAGTTCCACACCCGCACCAAGACCGGCCGCGCGCCCCAGTTGCAGGCCGCCGCCCGGGAGGTGTGGGTGGAGATGTCCCCCGGCGACGCCGACCGGCTGCGGGCGCGGGAGGGCGACCTGCTCGAGGTCACGACGCCGCGCGGGCGGGTGCGGGCCCGGCTGCGGATCAGCGGCATCCGCGACGGCGTCGTCTTCCTGCCCTTCCACTACGGCTACTGGGACGCGCCCGGCCGCCGGGGGCGGGCGGCCAACGAGCTCACGCCGACCGACTGGGACGCCGCCTCCAAGCAGCCGATCTTCAAGACGGCGGCCGCCCGGGTGCGCCGGGTGCGCTGGTCGCGGCGCGGCCGGTCCGCGGCACCCACCACCACCGCCTCCGCGCCCGCCCGCGGCGGCGTCCCGCCGACCCGCGGCGGACCCGCCGCCGAGGTGCAGGAGACCCTGCCGGCCGCGGGAGGTCCGCGGTGAACCTCGGCCTGGCACTGGAGGAGCTGCACCGCTCGGAGAACCACCTCGCGCACCAGCTGCTGGCCGTCGCCGAGCGGCACGAGGCCGACCACGAGCTGTTCCACCTCGGCCGCGACCTGGCCCGCTGGTCGCAGGACCACGTGCGCCGGCTCGCGCCCTTCGGCCCGCGCTACGGCGTCGACCTCGACCCCGAGCCCGCCGGCGAGCCACGGCTGGTCGCGCGGCTGTACGAGGCGGTCAGCGACCGCCTCGGCCGGCGCTCGGCCCCGGCCCTGCTCCTGCTGCGCGACCTGCGCAGCCTCCACCTCGCGGCCGTCGGCGTGTCCGTCGACTGGGAGATGGTCGCCCAGGCGGCGCAGGGCCTCGAGGACACCGAGCTGCTCGCCCTCGCGCGGCGGTGCCACCCGGAGACCCTCCGCCAGGCCCGCTGGGCCAACAGCCGCATCAAGGAGTCCGCGACGCAGGTCCTGGTGACGGGGTGAGCGAGGCCGGCACGCGCGTCGTCCTCCGGCCCGTCGCCACCCCGCTCCCGCTCGGCTTCCTCGCCCTGGCGCTGGCGACGACGGCCTTCGCCGCCGTGCAGCTCGGCTGGGTGCCGCCCCCCGAGGGCCGGGTCGCCGCCCTCACCGCGCTGGCGGCCACCGTGCCGCTGCAGCTGCTGGCGTCGGTGGTCGGCTTCCTCGCCCGCGACCCCGTGGCCGCCACCGGCATGGGTGTCCTGTCCGGGACCTGGGGCGTCGTCGGGCTGACCACGTACACCTCGCCGCCCGGCGCGGTCAGCGCCGGGCTCGGCGTCCTGCTGCTGACCTCGGCCGTCGCCATGGCGGTCTCCGCGGTCTCGGCGAGCGCCAAGCTGGTCCCGGCCGCGGTCATGGGCCTGGCCGGCGTCCGGTTCGCCGTCACCGGGGCCTACGAGCTGACCGGCTCGCCGTCGTGGCAGTCGGCGGCCGGCTGGGTCGGGCTCGCGCTCGGGGGCCTGGCGGTCTACGCCGCGCTGGCGCTCGAGCTCGAGGGGTCGCACGGCCGCACCGTGCTGCCGCTCGGCCGCCGGGGCCCGGCGCGGGCCGCCGTCGAGCCGTCCGGGGTGGCGGGGGAGCCCGGGGTGCGGCCGCAGCTCTGATCAGGCCGCGGCGCCGTCCAGCGGGCCGGGGGCGACCGACTCGGCCACCCAGCCCGGCACGCTCGCCTGCCACGGTGCGGCCTCGTCGGGGTGGACGGCGCGCAGGATCCGGTGCCAGGTCAGCGCCCGCGCGAGCGGGGCGACCCGCAGCGCCAGGCCGGCCAGCTCGCGGAGCGCCGCCGCCTCGGCGAACTCCCGCCACGGCTCCAGGTAGGCGTCGCGCAGCCGCAGCAGCACCGGGGAGCCGGACGGCAGGTCGAGCGCGGCGGCGGCTCCGCGCAGCGGCACGAGCAGGGTGAGGAACGGGTGCGCCACCGAGGCGTCGCCCCAGTCGAAGAAGCGGAACCCGTCGCCGGTGACGAAGACGTTGCCGTCGTGCAGGTCGTCATGCTGCACCGACGCCGGCACCGGCCCGGCGGCCAGCGCCCGGCACAGCCCGGCGTACGCGTCCGCCCCGGTACGCAGCCGGTCGCGCAGCGCGGGGTCCAGGCCGTCGGGGGTGCCGGTGAGCAGCGCGTCGTCGTCGGCGAGCAGGGCGGCGGCGAGGTCCGGCAGCCGCTCCGGGCGGAGGTCGGGGACGTCGAGCGCCACCATCTCGTCCGCGTGCGCCGCGACCTCCACCTGCAGGCGGGCGTGGTCGGCCAGCAGCGCCTCCCAGGCGCCGAGGTCGCCACCGCGGCCGCTGGCCCGCAGCGTCGTCCCGCCGTCGGGCAGGAGCAGCAGGCGGCGGCCGGCGTCGACGGCCAGCGGCACCAGAACCCTGCCGGGGGCCCAGCCGCCCAGGGCCGCGGCCAGCGGTGGCTCCTGCGCCGACCCCGCGCCGACCGACTTGAGCCAGACGACGCCGCCGTCGGTGGGGATGCGGACCGCCGTCGACCAGGCCCGCACGTGCACCTGCTCCGGCGCGTCGGTGACGGTGCGCCCGAGCCCCGCGAGGCGTTCGCGCGCCCAGGCGAGGGCGGGGTCGAGCCATGCCGGGTCCCGCCAGGTGGCGGCCCCGGTCAGGACTGGCGCGCACGTGTCCACGCGGGGGCACGCTAGGGGACGGCCGAGCCGTCCCGGGAGCGCCCGTCGAGGAAGTAGGCGCCCAGGGCGCCGGCCAGCGTGGCGAACACGGCCACCGAGTACACCGCCAGCACCACCTCGAGAGCGCGGGCGAAGCCACCCCCGGCCGACAGCTCGGCCCCGGTGACCGTGGCCAGCGCGGTGTCGTGCAGCGCCTCGCCGTAGGAGCCGTAGGCGCCCAGGACGAACAGCAGCTGGCTCGCCGCGAGCACCACCACCCCGGTGACGGCGGCGAGCCAGCCGATGCGGCCGGTGAGCAGCCGCCCGGCCGACCGCGAGCCGCGCACCGCGGCCGACACCACCCCGCCGACCCGCGCCGCGCGCAGCAGCGTCAGCGCCCGGGCGAACCGCAGGAAGGGGAGGGCGAGGAAGAGCACCTGCCACCAGTTGCGCCGCCAGAAGGCCCGCTGGTCCCGTGCCCGCACGGCGCGGAACACGAACTCCGCGACGAAGACCGCCCAGAACAGCCACCCGAACACGGTCAGCGTGGTGACCAGCCACGGCTCGCGCGCCAGTGACTGGGCGAGGACGACGAGCACGAAGACCAGGCCGAGGACCCCCATCGGCCGGTCGAGCCTCCGGGCGAGGCCCTCCTCCCCGGCCGGGTCCCGGACCTCGCTCCCCGCCATCCGCACCCCCTACCCGGTCCGGGGGCGGGCACCACCCTGCGGCCGGAGCAGTACCGCGCAGGCCGCCAGCCAGGAGGCGCCGAGCAGCAGGCCCGCGAGGACGTCCGTGGGGTGGTGCGCGGCCAGGTAGACCCGGGACAGCCCGACGGCCAGCGCGACGACGACCGGGGCGGCGAGCACCGCCCTGTACCAGCCGCCGGCCGTCGCGACCAGCGCCGCGGCCGCGCCGTACACCGCGACGGCGGCGGCGACGTGCCCCGACGGCCAGCTCGCCCCGGTGGGCAGCCCCTCGGTCAGGTCCGCGACCGCCGGCCGGGCCCGGTCCACCACCGCGGTCACGGCCCCGTAGAGCACCACCTCCCCGGCGACGGCGAGGACCACGAACAACGCCGGCCGGCGGCGCCGCGTGACCGCCACGGCCAGCACGGCGGTGACCAGCGCGACCGCCACCACCCCGCGGGTCCCCGACAGCGCGCTGACCGCCTCGGCGACGTCCGTCCGGACGCCCGTGCGCCACTCGGAGACCTCGAGCACCGCCGCCCGGTCGGCCCGCCCGAGCCCGGTGCCGCCGAGCGCGCCGGTGACGAGCAGCCCCAGGCCGGTCAGGACGGCCCAGATGACGGCGGCCGCGGCGGCCAGCCGGACGGCGGTGGCAGCGCCGTCGGGCAGCCAGCGGTCCCGCGCGCTCGCTGCCGCGGGCGGCACGTCCAGCGGGTCCAGCGGCTCGGCGGGCGCCACGCCGCGCTCGTGCTGCCACAGCCGGAACGCAGCCGTGGTGACCGCCAGCCAGCCCGTGCCCAGGGCCCAGCCGGCCAGCACGTCGGAGACGAAGTGGACGCCCAGCGCCAACCGGGTCACGCCGACCGCGGCGACCACCAGCACCGTCGCGGCGACCAGCCGTGCCCGCAGCCGGCGGCGGACGGCGGGCAGGGCGAGCAGCAGCAGGACGCCGTAGGTGACCGCCGCGGTCGCGGCGTGCCCGCTGGGGAAGCTCGCGTTCGACGGGGTGGGCACGACCGGGACGTCGACCACCGGGCGCGCCCGGTCGACGAGCAGCTTGGTGACCGGGACGAGGACGGCCAGGCCGAGCCCCGTCGTCGCGGTGAACAGCGCCGTCCGGCGCCGGTGGCGGACCAGCAGGACGACCGTGGCCAGGGTCAGCAGCAGGACGGCGGTGCCCGTGCCGCCCAGGTCGGTGACCGCGCGCAGCACGCGCAGGAGGGCGGGGGAGTCGCGGACCACCCGGTTGAGCCCGTCGGCCACGCCCTGGTCGACCGCGGCCAGAGGCGCCCAGTCCCGCGAGAGGAGCAGGAGGAGCACGAGGAACGGCACGCTGCCGACGAGGAGCCCGGCCAGGCCCAGGGCGGCACGCGCTCCGAACCGCCGGTCACCCGCGGTCACCGGGCAGGCGTCCCCTCGGCCAGCGGCAGCAGCAGCCCGGCGCCCGCGCCCAGGACCAGCACGGCCGCGGCCCCCGCGACGGCGACGGCCACCCCCGTCCGCCGGAGCCGGCCGCCCGGCCCACCCGATCGGAAGGCCGGGGCGATCCACCGCAGGTAGTAGAAGAGGCTGGCCACGGTGTTCGCGGCCGCGACGGCGACCAGCCAGCCCGCCCCGCCGTCCCAGGTCGCGGTGAACACGGTGAGCTTGCCGGCGAACACCGCCGTCGGCGGCGTGCCGACGAGACCCAGCAGCGCCACGAGCAGCGCGCCGGCCAGCCAGGGCGAGACCGTGGCGAGGCCCCGGGCGTCGGCGAGCGTCCGGCGGTCCGGAGCGGCCGCCACCACCGCGAAGGCCGCGACGTTCGTGACCGCGTACCCGGCGAGGTAGACCAGCAGGGCCGGCAGCGCCCCCGGTGCCGCGCCGGCGACCGCGAGGGGCATGAGCAGGTACCCGACCTGGCTGACCGTCGACCAGCCGAGCAGCCGCCGGGCGTCGTCCTGGGCGAACGCGGCGAGGTTGCCCAGCGTCATCGTCGCCGCGGCCAGCACGGCGACCAGCAGCGGCCAGCCCACGGTGTCGGGCAGCACCGACACCAGCCGGTAGCCGGCCACCAGGGCACCGACCTTGGGCACCGTCGTCAGGAACGCCGCCACCGCCACGCCGGCGCCCTGGGCGGCGTCCGGCACCCAGAAGTGCGCCGGCACGC
Organism: Geodermatophilus sp. SYSU D01106; assembly: GCF_054049995.1. Lineage (NCBI taxonomy): Bacteria > Bacillati > Actinomycetota > Actinomycetes > Geodermatophilales > Geodermatophilaceae > Geodermatophilus > Geodermatophilus sp. SYSU D01106. The sequence goes on from NZ_JBJGYM010000006.1 coordinate 128,046, forward strand.
CGCCGGCCTCGAACAGCAGGCCGGCGAGCACCCCGAGCAGGCCCAGCGCGACGGCGGCGGCCGGCGCGCCGGCCAGGCCGCCCGCCAGGTCGGCGTAGGTGGAGCTGCCACCGACGCCCACGAGGACGACGGCCCCGAGCAGGAGGAGGACGTTGAACAGCGCCCCGAGCAGGTAGGCCTTGAGCACGGCCTCGGCCGCGGCGGGCGACCGCGTCATCCCGATCAGCCCGTACAGCGGGATGCTGGTGAGCAGGAAGGCGACGGCCACGACCAGCAGGTCGCTCGCCCCCGCGAGCACCAGCGCGCCGAGCGCGGAGAGCAGCAGCAGCGCGTGCGTCTCGCTCTCCCGTGGGCGGACCGACGGCTCCCCGGCCGCGAGCACGACGACCATCAGCGTCGCCGCCACCACGGTGAGCCGGGCGATGCCGGTGGCGGCGTCGACGGCGAAGGTCGCCGACCACACCACCCGGGACGGGCCGGCCAGCGCGAGCGCCGCGGCGACCCCGGCCGCGGCCAGGCCCGCGCCGGTGACCGCGCGCGGGAGCCAGCGCGCCCGCGGCAGGAACGACCCGGCGAGCAGCCCGGTCACCGCCGCGACCAGCAGGCAGATCTCCGGCAGCAGGGCGAGCGGGTCCTCGCGCACGGCTACCGGCCCACCAGGCCGACCAGGTCGGCCGAGGCGGGGGCGATGAGGTCCAGCAGCGGCCAGGGCACCAGCCCGAGGAGCAGCGACAGCAGGAGCAGGCCGCCGGCGGCGGCCGTCTCCCTGGGCCGCAGGTCGGCGAAGCCCGCGGAGCGCTCCCCGGCCGGGCCGGTGAACACCTGCTGCAGGGCGCGCAGGAACAGCGCGGCGGTGAGCAGGATGCCCGGCAGCGCGGCGGCCGCGAAGGGCGTGGCGCCGATGCTGCCGGTGAAGACCTGGAACTCGGCGACGAAGCCGCTGAACGCCGGCAGGCCCAGGGAGGCGAAGGCCCCGACGGCGAACAGCGTCGCCAGGCGCGGCGCCGGCCCCGCCAGGCCGCCGTAGTCGGCCATCGCGTAGCTGCCGCGGCGGTCGTGCAGCACGCCGGCGAGGAGGAACAGCGCCCCGGTGACCAGGCCGTGGCTGACCATCTGGGTGACCGCCCCGGTGACGGCCAGCTCGCGGGCCGCGGTGTCCCCGGAGACGACGCCGGCTGCGCCCACGGCCAGCACCACGTACCCCATGTGGTTGACCGACGTGTAGGCGATCATCCGCTTGAGGTCGGTCTGGGCCAGCGCCACCAGCGCGCCCCAGAGCGCCGACACCACGCCGACGGTGACCAGCACCCACGCCCAGTCCTGCCAGGCCTCCGGCAGCAGCGGCACCGCCACCCGCACGAAGCCGTAGGTGCCCATCTTGAGCAGCACCCCGGCCAGCACCGCCGAGCCGATCGCCGGCGCGTCGGTGTGCGCCGGCGGCAGCCAGGTGTGGAACGGCACGGTCGGCGTCTTCACCGCGAGTCCGAGGAGCACGGCGCCCAGCACCAGCCCCCCGGCGACCGGGCTGTCGGCCAGCGGGGCGGCGGCCCGCAGCTCGGGGATGTCGAACGTGTGCGGCTCGGCGCCCAGGTAGAGGCCGATGAAGCCGAGCAACAGCGCCAGGCTGCCGAGGAACGTGTAGAGGAAGAACACCAGCGCCGAGCGGCCGCGCCCGCCGTGGCCCCATCCGGCGATGACGAAGTACATGCCGACGATGGACAGGTCGAAGAAGAGGAAGAACAGGATCAGGTCCTGCGCGGCGAACAGGCCGAGGCACGTGCACTGCAGGAAGAGGAACAGCGCCGCCTGGGTGCGGGGCCGGTGCTCCTCGCGCAGCGCGTACACCGCGCAGGCCGAGAACACGACGGCGGTCAGCGCCACCAGTGGCAGCGACAGCCCGTCGACGCCGACGTGGTAGCTGCTGCCGGCCGAGGGGATCCACCGCAGCCGGGTCTCGAAGGCCAGCCCTCCGTCCGGCGGCGTCTCGTAGCGGGCCACGAGCACGGCGACCAGCGCCAGGTCCGCGGCGGTGAGGACGACCCAGGCCCACCGGGCGAGGCCGTCCGGCACGGGCAGGAGCGCCAGTGCCAGCGCACCGGCGAGCGGGAGGAGGACGACGAGGTCGAGCACGGTCACCCCGCGACGAGGAGGAGGACCAGCGCGGCGCCGAGCGCCGCCCCGGCGAGGACGTAGTACTGCCAGAGCTGACCGGTCTGGCTGCGCCGGGCGAGACCGCCGAGCAGGCGGGCCCCGCCGGCGACGCCCTCGGCGGCGCCGGCGAAGCCGACGTCGTCGGCGAGCGCCGCCCCGCGGGCGGCGGTCCGTGCGCCGGACGCCGTGACGCCGACGGCCCGGTCCAGCCCGCGCTCGGCGCGGCCGGTACCCGCGGCCAGCGGCCCCGCCACGCCGCGGGCGAGCGCGCGCACCCCGCGGTCGAGGACCCGGTCGTCGAGGCGCGCGGCCAGCCCGGCCAGCCGGAGGACGGGCGAGGCGACGAGCCGTCCGGTGGCCCACGGCAGGCCGAGCCAGCCGGCGGCCCAGCCCGGCGCGGGCAGCCGCACCCGCCGGACGGCGAGGACGACGGCGACCGCGAGCAGGCCCGACACCAGCAGCTCGGCGGCGCCCGGCCGGGGCGCCCCGGTCTCGCCGAGGGCGGCCCGCAGCGCCGGGCCGGCGGGAGCGGCCACGAGCACGCCCAGCACCGCCGCGCCGGCCGCCAGCACGACCACCGGACCCGCCTGCACCGCCCTCACCCGCCGCGTGCCGCGCTCCTCGTCGTCGTAGCCGGCCGCGGCGTCGGCCGGGAGCCGGTCCCACAGGACCCACAGCGCCTTCCCGGCGTAGCCGGCGGCCAGCGCGGAGGCGGCCAGGCCGGCCGCGTACAGCGCGGGGGAGACCTCGAGGGCCCGGGCCAGGACGTCGTCCTTCGTGGCCCAGAGCGACAGCGGCGGCACGCCGGCCAGCGCGAGCAGCCCGACCGCGGCCGCGACGCCGACCACCCGGTACCGCCGCGCCGCGCCGCGCAGCGCGGCCAGCCGCCGGGTGCCCAGCGCCGACAGCCAGGCGCCGGCGGCGAGGAACAACCCGGCCTTGGTGGCGGCGTGCGCGACCAGGTGCGCCGTCCCTCCGGCGACCGTGCCCACCCCGGCGGCGAGGACCACGAAGCCCAGCTGCGCGGCGGTGGAGGCGGCCAGCAGCTGCTTGAGATCGCGCTGGGCCAGGGCCACCGCGCCCAGCAGCACCGCGGTGAGCACCCCGGCCCAGGCGGTGACCGGACCGGCCCACGACGTGGCCGCCAGCAGCGGCTCGGTGCGCAGCAGCAGGTAGCCCCCCATCGCGACCATCGCCGCCGAGTGCAGCAGTGCGCTCACCGCGCTCGGACCCTCCATCGCCCGCGACAGCCACGCCGAGAACGGCACCTGCGCCGCCTTGCCGAGCGCAGCGGTGAGCACACCCGCCGCGACGACGGACCGCCACGGCTCCGCGGCGGCGGGCAGGTCGGCCAGCGCCAGCGACCCCCCGCCGGCCAGCGCCGCACCCGCGGCCAGGTACAGGCCGAGGTCGGCGGTGCGGGTGGTGAGGAAGGCGGTGGCCCCGGCCGTGCCCTTGGCCGGGTCCCGCCAGGAGTGCCCGATCAGCGCGTAGGACGTGGCGCCCATGACCTCCCACGCCAGCAGGAGCGTGGGCAGGGTGGTGGCCAGCACGGTGACCGTGACCGCCGCCGCGAACAGCAGCACGAGCCCGGCGAAGCGTGCCCGGCCCTCCCGGACGTCGACGGCGGAGAACACCAGGACCAGCAGGGTGACGGCCGAGACCGCGGGCAGCACCGCACCGGCCAGCGGGTCGACGGCCAGCCCCAGCGGCAGCCCGGGGAGGAACGGCGCGGTGACGGCGGGCCCGGCGAGCGCCGCGGCGACGGCCAGGCCCAGCCCGGCCGCGGCGGTGGCGACCGCGATCCCCGGGGCGGTCCGGCCGCCGGCGCGGGCCGTCGCGGCCAGGCACAGGACGGTGCCGACGACCGCGGGCAGGCCCACGAGGAGCCACGGGAGGGCCGCCGTCACCGGAGGGGTCCCCTGCTCATCCGGACAGGTCCGTGGCCGAGTCGGTCATGTCGTCGGAGCGGGCGCGGTGCACCAGCGAGGCGACGGCGAACCCCATCGCCATCTCCACCGTCATGGCGGTGAGGACGACCAGCAGCAGGACCTGGCCGTCGGGCGTGGGGGAGAGGAACCACCAGAGGGCCCCGGCCGCGAGGACGACCGCGTTGAGCATGAGCTCCAGGCCCATCATCACCATGACGACGACCTGCTGGGAGATCGCGCCGTACAGGCCGACGCTGAACAGCGCCGCCGCCACGAGCAGCACCGTCTCGAGGGTCACCGGCGGGCCTCCGGCCGGTCCCCGGCGCGCCGTCCCGGGTGCGCCGCGAGCCCGGCGGCGGGCGGCCGGTCCCGGTCGCGCCGGGAGACCAGGACCACCGCCGCGACGATCGTGGCGAACAGGACCGCGCTCACGGCCGTCATCACCAGCATGTGCTGACCCATCACGGCCTCGCCGAGCGAGCGGGTGGTGTCGGCGGCGGGCGTGCCGCGGCGGGCGGGCCAGGGGACCAGCAGCACGCCGGCGGCCAGGACGCAGAAGGTGACGACCGCGACGGCGAGGGCCGGGCGCTTGCCGTGCACCATGCTCATCGGCATGAGCGCGGGGTTCATCCCCATGAACATGACCATGTAGACGCCCATGACGGCCATCTCCATGACCATCATCAGGACGGTCACCACGCCCAGGTAGGGCAGGTCCAGCAGCAGGAGCGCCAGGCCGACGGCGACGAACGAGGCCGCCAGGGCGTAGGTGGCCCGGGCCATCGAGTCCACCCGGAACACCGCCACCCCGGCGGCCACGGACACGGCCGCCAGTCCCCAGAACACGACGTCGTCGAGCACCCCGGTCCCCTCTCAGCCCCGCGCCACGGTCACGACGGCGACGACCAGCAACTGCACGAGCGTGAGCGGGAGGACGATCAGCCAGGCCACCGGCGGAAGCCGCTGCGGCCGGACCGCCGGCAGCCGGCGCCGGAGCGCCACGAGCACCGCCAGCACCGCGGCGGTCTTCAGGAGCGTCCACAGCTCCGCGGGCAGCAGCGGGCCGTTGCCGCCGCCGAGGAAGACGGTGGCCGCCACCGCGGAGCCGGCGACCAGCAACGCCCACCGGCCGGCCTGCAGCACCAGCCGGTCGGCGCCGGAGGCCTCGGTGAGCACCCCGCCGGCGAGGTCGGGCCCGGCCGGGCTGCCGAACGGCCCCCACACGGAGAAGGCGGCCACCGAGGCGCAGTGGACGACGAGGGCGACCGGCATCCAGATCCCGAACCACAGGTCCTCCTGCGCGGCCACGAGGTCACCCATTCGCAGGCTGCCGGCGGCCACCGCGGGAGCGGTGAGCGCGAACATCAGCGGCAGCTCGTAGGACAGCGCCAGCGCCAGGAAGCGGTAACCCCCGGTGAGGGAGTAGGCGCTGTTGGGTCCCCACCCGGCCAGCCACACGAACGCCCACACCAGGACGTCCGCGGCGTTGACCCAGGCGACGCCCACCGGCAGGTCGGCCGCCGTCCACGAACCCAGCGGGACGACGACCGCCATGAGCAGCGCGACGACCAGCAGCCCGGCGCGCCCCACCGCCGCCAGCGGGCGGTCGGCGGCCAGCGTGGCGCTGCGCCGCTGACGCAGGAGGCGCGCGGTCTCCTGCCAGGGCACCGCCAGGCCCGCGGCGGCCGGCCGCCCCTCGGCCCGCGCGGCGAGGGCGCCGTCGAGGGCGGCGGCGGCGCAGGCGAGCGCGAGGACGAGCGCGACGACGAGGACGGCGGCGACCGGCGCCCACCCGGCCGCGGCCTCGGTGACGGTCACGGGGCGCCCCGGTCCGCGCCGCTGCGCAGGACCAGCGCCGGCGCGATGCCGGCCGCGGCGACGAGGAGCCGGGCGGCGCCGAGGTCGTGCCCGGCGACGAGCGCGCCGACATGGTCGAGGGGCGTGGCCACGACCGGAGCCGGGGACCGCGCCGCGGCGAGGTCGGACAGCAGGCGCGCGTGCACCCCGGGTGCGTCGCGCAGCGCCCAGCGCAGCAGCCGTCCCCGGGACCGGCGCTGCAGGCGGTCCATCCCCGGGCGCAGGTCGTCCGGGTCGGCGCCGGCGAGGAGGTCGTCGCGCAGCCGGGCCGCTCCGGCCGCCGCATCCGTCATCCCGGCCAGGGCGAGCACGGCGGCGGCCCGGTCGAGCCGGTCCGGCGGCGATCCGGGGACCAGGTCGCCGGCGGGGTCGGGCTCGGCGCCCGCGGGGAGCACCTCGGCCCACGCGGCGCGGACCACCTCGCCGGCCAGCGTGCAGTGCAGCACCAGCCCCGCCGGCCAGGCCGGCAGCACCGGGCCGAGCGGCACGTGCAGGACGTCGAGGTCGAGCTCGTCGGCACCGGGCCCGTCCGCTCCCGGCCCGTCGGGGTCGCCGCCGGCCAGCGGGACCCCGCCCGGCATCGGCATGTCCATCCCGCCCATGTCCATGTCCATGTCGTCCGTGCCCGACATGTCGTCGTCGCCGCCCGAGCCGCTGTCGCCCGTGTCGTCGTCCGTGTCGTCGTCCGGGAGGGCGGGCGGGCCGAGCTCCGCCTCGGGCGGCCGGCCGCGGGCGTCGGCGCCCTGCCGGCCACCGTCGAGCAGCGCGGCCAGCCCGCGGTCGAGCGTGGCGTCCACGTCGCCGGGAGCGGTCACCTCCAGCCGGGTGCGCGGGCCGGGCATCCGCGCCCAGGCGCCGTCGACCGCGGACGCCAGCCGGTCGCCCGGGGAGCCGCAGACCGCCAGCAGGTCGGCGTCGGCCGGGGACCCCGCCTGCCGCCAGCCCCGCCGCCGCACCGCCGCCTCCACCGCGCACCGGGTCAGCCCCCACCCGGGCACCTCGACGACGAGCACCGCGACCCGGCGGCCGGCGGCCGCGGCCAGCCGCCGGCTCAGGGCCACCGCAGCGCACCCTCGCGCCAGGCCCAGACCACGCCGGCCATCAGCAGGCCGAGGAACACGCCCATCTCGACCACCGCGGACACGCCGACCGACGCGACGACGGTCGCCCACGGGTACATGAACAGCATCTCGACGTCGAAGGCGAGGAACAGCAGGCTCATCGGGTACCAGCGGGCCGGGAAGCGGGACAGCGCGTGCTCGGCCGGCGCCCACCCGGACAGCCAGGGCCCCGTGGGCACCGCCGTCGGGGCCACGGCGGAGGCCCGGTGCAGGGCGTACACGGCACCGACCCCCGCCAGGCCGGCGAGGAGCACCAGGGACGCGGCCAGCACCCGACCACCTCCGGACCGTGGGACACCGTCGGGAGCGGCTACCCGGCGAACCGGAGCGGAACCATGACGATCCGGGTCGGCCGGTCGTCAGTGCCGCAGGTCGCGCCGTCGGAGGGCCAGGCACCCCGCCACCGCCAGCACCACCCCGACCGTGACCGTCCCGGCCGCACCGGCGACGTCCCACGGTTCGGCGGGCACGGCGGCGAGGTGGGCGAACGGGGAGAGCGCGCGCACCCCGGACGGCCAGCCGAGCGTGTCGGCGAGGACGAGCAGCAGGTAGCCGCCGACCGCGGGCGCGACCTCCACCGCGAGCGTCGCGGCCGGGGCCAGGCCCAGCTCGGCCGTCGCCGCCCCGAGGCACAGCACCGCCACCGGGACGACCGACAGCGCGCCGGCCAGCGCCTCGCCGAGGCCGAGGCCCGCGCCGACCCGGGCGGCGCCCGCCCAGGACGCGACACCGGCGACGGCGGCCAGCGCGAGCGTCGCCGCGAGCGTCGTCGCCACCTCGGTCACCAGCCACCGCACCCGGCCCACCGGGAGCGCGAACAGCAGCGTCAGCCGGCCGGCCGCCTCGTCCGCCGCTCCGGCCGCCACCCGGCTCGCGGCGAAGGCCCCGAGGGCGAGCGCGAGCAGCGTGTAGAGCGCCGAGACGTGGCCCGGCACCGACCCGAGCTCCGCGAAGCCGGCCTGCGCGGCCAGCCGGGCGAAGGCCGGGTCGTCCCTCAGGAAGTCGGTCATCGTGCTCGCGAGCACGCCGATGAGCCGGTGGGGGACCGCCCGGCCCCGGCGGGCCGTGTCAGGTCCCGCGCACCTGCCGGTCCCGGACACCGGCCGGGCGGCCCGTCCGCGCACGGCGCACCTCCTGCACCGCCAGGACGATCGTCCCGGCGAGGAAGGCCGCGCTCCCCGCCAGGACCAGCGGCTGGCCCTCGAGCAGGCTCGACACCAGGAACACGCAGCTGCCGAGCCCGTAGCAGACGTACGCCAGCAGCCGGCCGCTCACCGGCTCCCGGCCTCCTCGGGCACGGCACCGCCGGCGGCCGGCCCGACGGGGGCCGGTGGTCGCTCCTCGCGCAGCGCCTTCACCAGCGAGGCCAGGATCAACAGCAGGACGACGGCGAAGGGGAAGGCCGCCACGATCGAGGCGGTCTGCACGCCGCCGAGGCCGCCGCTGACCAGGAGCACCGCGGCCGACGCGGCGATCACCAGCCCCCAGACCACGGTGACGCCGCGCGCCGGGTCGCGGCCCTCACGGGTGCTGAGCGACCCGAGGACGAACGTCGCGGAGTCGGCGCTGGTGACGAAGAAGGTGACGATCAGGACCATCGCGCCGATGCCGGCCACCACGCCCCAGGGCAGCGTGTCCAGCAGCGCGAACAGCTGCGACTCGGTGCTCTGCCCGGACAACCCGGCCCCGTCCTGCTCGGCGAGGATCCCGGCGGTCCCGAAGACGGAGAACCACAGGCCGCTGAGCAGCGTCGGCACGGCCAGCACGCCCACCACGAACTCGCGGATCGTGCGGCCGCGGGAGATCCGCGCGATGAACGTGGCCACGAAGGGCGACCAGGAGATCCACCAGGCCCAGTAGAAGACCGTCCAGCCGTTGATCCACTCCGAGCGGGCGGTGTCGAACGGCCCGGTCTGCAGGCTCATCGTCGGCAGCTCGGTGACGTAGCTGCCCAGGGTCGTGGTGAAGGCGCCGACCAGCCGGCCGGTGGGCGCGGTGAGCAGCACGAACAGCAGCAGGCCGGTCGCCAGCACCACGTTGGCCGACGACAGCCACTTGATGCCCCGGTCCAGGCCGGACATCGCCGAGACCAGGAAGAGCACGGTGACGACGGCGACCACCGTCAGCTGTGTCCCGGCGTCGACGTCGATCCCGTCCACCAGCGCGGCCAACCCGCCGTTGACCTGGGCGGCGCCGAGCCCCAGCGAGGTGGCCACGCCGAAGACGGTCGCCACGACGGCGACCACGTCGACGACGGTGCCGAGCCAGCCGTCGACCCGGTTCCCGAGCAGCGGCCGCAGGGCGCCGCTGATCGTGGCCTTCCAGCCGCGGCGGAAGCGCGCGTAGGCCAGCGCCATGGCCAGCACCGCGTACACCGCCCAGGGGTGCAGCCCCCAGTGGAAGAACGAGTAGCGCAGCGCGTCCCGGGCGGCCTGGGTGGTGCCCGGGTCGGCCGTCGGCGGCGCCAGGAAGTGCGACACCGGCTCCGCGACGCCCCAGAACACCAGGCCGATGCCCATGCCGGCGCTGAAGAGCATCGCGAACCAGGCCCCGGTGGAGTACTCCGGCCGCTCGTCGTCACCGCCCAGCCGGACCCGGCCGGAGCGGGAGGCCGCCAAGGCCACCACGGCGACCAGCAGACCGCTGGCGGTCAGCAGGTAGAACCAGCCGAACCGGTCGACGACGAACGCGCGGGTGGCCTCCGCAGCGGCGGCCAGGGACGCGGGAGCCAGGGCTCCCCACGCCACGAACGGCAGGACGACGGCCAGCGCGGCCCAGAAGACGACGGAGACTCTCCGCACGGATCGGACTCCCGGTGCAGGTCGGGGACGGTGGACGATCGGTCGACCGGATGGGTGTCCAGGCCAACCACTCGACGGTAGCCAGCACCCGGCTCCCTGCCATCGTGAGGAGACCCACGGTCCCCGGTCCTGTCCCCGCCGGCAGGGCGAGCGTGGCCACGGTCGCCCGCAGCTCAGACCCGCTCGGTCAGCACCTCCGCCGGCCACACCCCGGCCAGGGCCTCCTCGAGCCGTGCGGCCCACGCCGCCCGCTCCTCGCTGCTCACCCGGGTGCTGTCCGCGGCCAGCTCCACGACGTCGGTGAGGTGTGCGCGCAGTCGCCGGTCGAGCCCGCCGCCGGGCGTCCGGAAGGCCACCTCGCGCAGCAGGGCGGCCATCCGGCGCAGCACCGCGGGCTGCCCGGAGGCGACGGCCAGGGGTTCCTCCACCACCAGGTCGAGCAGCGCGGCCGGCGACCACTGCGGCACCACGGCCCGCAGCACGCCGGCCCCGTCGGTGAGGTGGCGGTCCGCCGGGGAGCGGACCGCGAGGTCGCCGAGCAGGGCGGAGGCGTGCGAGAGGGCGTGCACGGCGGTCGTGGGGTCGTTGATGCCGGGGGAGAGCGCACGGAGGGCGACGTCGACGACCTTGCGCAGTCCGTAGGCGACGTCGCGGTCCGGGGAGCGCTCGAAGCCCAGGTCCACCGCACGGACGACGTCGGCCGCCAGCTCGCCGTCGGTGTCCCCGCTCCGGCCGGCAGGCCAGGCGTGCGCCAGCGGTGTCCCCTCGACGACGGCGTCGCCGACCCGCGGGAGCAGGAGCACCACCGCGCCGTGCCGCCGGGCGGCCTCGACCAGACCCGCCTCGTCGACGCCGACGACGAAGCCGCTCGACGACGACGGCAGCACGCGGCCCGGGCCGGCGGGCAGGGGAGTGTCCGCCGGGCTCCACCCGTCCCCGCCGGAGAGCTCCCGCTCCAGCGTCGCGGTGCCCTCCTCGTGGACGTCGCGGAGCATGGTCTCGACCCGGAGCATCCGGGCGAGGTGACCGAGGAAGAGCAGCAGGGCGACGACGCTCGCGAGGCTCAGCGCGTAGGCCACCGTCACCGACAGGCGCGGGACGAAGGCCGTCTCCCCCGCGGTGGCGTCCTCCGTGCGCACCGTCCGCAGCACCGTCAGGGCGTAGACGAAGGTCGCCGTCAGCGAGGCCAGCGTGAGCTGCACGGCGCGGTCGGTGACGAACGTCTGCAGCAGCCGCGGCGAGTACTGGCTGCTGCCCAGCTGCAGCGCCACGACGGTCAGGGAGAACACCAGTCCGGTCACCGAGATGAGCGAACCGGCCATGGCCGCCAGCACGTCGCGGGCAGCCGCCGGTCCGCCACCGAAGACGAAGGACAGCGGGTGGCCGGAGTCCCGTCGCTCCAGGAGCCCGTCGAGGGCGGGCAGGCCGATGCCCGCGCCCACGGCGAGCAGGACACCGACCGCCGGGATCGGCCAGAGGGCGCCGCGCAGCCGGGCGCGCACCCCCCTCCGTCCCCGTGGGCGGGGCGGTCCGCTGCGTCCGGCCACGGCCCCACCCTGTCCTCCCGGCGGCGCCCGCGCGCGGCGACGGGGGTAGCGCGGGGCGCGGCCGGGCACCGGACCAGCGGCCGCCGTCCGGAGAGAGGAGCCGCCCGTGGTGCTGGTCGCGGTGTTCGCCGTCGCGCTGCTGGTGTCGGTGCTGGTCTCCGGCCTGGCCGCGCGGACCGTGCTGTCGACGACGTTGGTCTTCCTCGTCGCCGGGGCGCTGGTGGGGCCGGGACTGCTCGGCTGGGTGGACGTCGACGCCGGGTCCCCGCTGGTGGGGGAGCTGGCCGACGTCGCCCTGGTCACGGTGCTGTTCACCGACGGCTCCCGGCTGGGCCTGCGCGACCTCGCCCACGCCGGCCGGGCGCCGGTGCGGGCGCTGCTCCTGGGGATGCCGCTGACCATCGTCGGGATCGGCGTCCTGACCGGGCTGCTCACCGACCTGTCCTGGCCGGCGGCCTTCCTCGTCGGGGCGGTGCTGTCGCCCACCGACCCGGTCTTCGCCAGCGCCATCGTCGGCCGCGCCGAGGTGCCGGAGCGGCTGCGCCGGCTGCTCAACGTCGAGAGCGGGCTCAACGACGGGCTGGCCCTGCCGGTGGTCCTGGTGCTGCTCGCGTCGCTGTCGGGCACCGAGGCGCACCCGCTGGAGATCCTCGGGGAGCTGGCGCTCGGCGTCGTCGTCGGCGTGGCCCTGCCGCTGCTCGCCGCCGCGCTCGTCCGGCTGCCGCTGCTGGGCGCCACGCCGCAGCTGCAGCCGCTCGGCCCCCTCGCCGTCGGCGTCCTCACCTACGCCGTCTGCGAGCTCACCGGCGCCAACCCCTACCTCGCGGCCTTCCTGGGCGGCGCCACCGTGGCGACGGTCGCGCCGCGCGCCCGGGAGTCGTTCGGCGAGCTGGGCGAGCAGCTGGCGGAGCTGGCGAAGTTCGCGGCGCTGCTGCTGTTCGGCACGCTGCTGACCCCCCAGCTGTTCGGCGACCTCGGCTGGGGCGGCTACGCCGTCGCCCTGCTCGCGCTGCTGGCGGTGCGGCCGCTGTCCTTCGCTGCCTCGCAGGCCGGCCTGCGCCTCCCGCGGCGCGAGCTGTGGACGGCGGCCTGGTTCGGGCCGAAGGGGTTCGCGTCGGTGGTCTACGGCCTGCTGGTGCTGGGCTCGGGCGACCCGGAGGCCGGTGCGGCGTTCGCGCTGATCGCCGTCTCGGTCGCCTTCTCGATCGTGGCGCACAGCAGCACCGACGTCCCCGTGGCCCGTGCCTTCGACGTCGAGCGGGAGGCGGGCCTGCCCGCGGGTCAGGAACGCGGGAGGTGACGCTCGGACGGGAGCGGACGCCGTCGCCGTGCCGGTCGGCGGACCCGCGACGTGCTCGCCGGCACGGGACCCTGGCGGGTGCTGCGGCTCCAGCCCGGCCGTCGTCGCCGCCTCGCCGCCGGGTAGTCCCGGGGGCATGTGGTTCGACTCGTGGTCCGACCTCGGCCGGGTGGCCGCCGTCGGGGCAGCCGCCTACGTCACCGTCGTCGTGGTGCTCCGGTTCTCCGGTAAGCGCACGCTGGCCAAGCTCAACGCGTTCGACCTGGTGGTCACCGTCGCGCTCGGCTCGACGCTGGCCACCATCCTGCTCAGCTCGGACGTCTCCTGGACGGAGGGCGCGCTCGCGCTGGCGCTGCTGGCCCTCCTGCAGTGGGTCGTGGCCCGGGTGACGACCTGGCGACCCGGGGTGCGGGCGGTCGTCACCGCCGAGCCCACGCTGCTGCTGCGCGACGGCCGCGTGCTCGGGGACGCGCTGTCGCGGCAGCGGGTGACGATCGACGAGGTGCGCCAGGCCGTGCGGGCCACCGGGCAGGGTGACCTGTCCGCCGTCGCGGCCGTGGTGCTGGAGACCGACGGGACGCTCAGCGTCGTCCCCGCCGCGCAGGCGGGCGACCGCTCGGCGTTGGAGGGCGTCACCGGCGAGACCACCTGACCGGCGCGCGCCATCCACGGGGGATGGCGCGCGCCGGTCGGGCGCCGCTCAGTCCGGTGCAGCGCTCTGTGTCTAGGCGCTCGGGTCCAGCGCTCTGTACCTAGGCGCTCGGGTCCAGCGCGACCTTCGTCCAGCCGCTCTCGCGCCGGTCGAACGTCTCGTAGGCGTCGAGCACCGACGGCATGTCGCCGACCTGGGTGAGCACGGTCGACGGGTCGATCGCGCCGGTGCGCACGAGCGTCAGCAGCTCCGGCACGTACCGCCGGTGGTTGCAGTTGCCCATCTTCACGGTCAGGTTCTTGTTCATGGCCGCGCCGGTCGGGAACGAGGTCATGTCCGGCGGGTAGACGCCGATCACGCCGATCGTCCCGGCCTTGGCCACCGCCTCGACCGCCCACTGCAGCGACTGGCTCGGCGCGTCGCCGGGCACGTACGTCTCCCCGCGCGGGTCCTGGTCCGGCGCCACCTGGGAGCGCTCCTGCTCGAACTGCTCCGCCTGCTCCTGCGCGGCCTCCGCCGCCGGCCCGCGCTTCGGCCGCTGCGCGTCCACGCCGACGGCGTCGATCACGCGGTCGACGCCGGTGCCGCCGGTGAGTTCCTGCACGACGGCGACCGGGTCCTCGGCGTTGAAGTCGATGACCTCCGCGCCGCGGCCACGCGCCTGCTCCAGCCGGCTCGCGACGCCGTCGACCAGCAGCACCCGCCCGGCGCCCTGCTGGAAGGCGCTGGTCACGGCGAACTGCCCGACCGGGCCGGCGCCGAGCACGAGCACGGTGTCGCCGTCGCCCACCTCGGCCAGCCGGGCGCCGAACCAGGCGGTGGGGTAGATGTCGGACAGCATGATCGCCGCGTCGTCGCCCACCTCCTCGGGCAGCCAGACCGGGCCGACGTTGGCGAACGGCACGCGGGCGTACTGGGCCTGCAGGCCGTCGACCGGGCCGGTGGTCTGCGGTCCGCCGAAGAAGCAGGTGCCCGCCGACGGGCCGTTGGGGTTGGCGTTGTCGCACTGCGCGTAGTAGCCGGCGCGGCAGTACGAGCAGTACCCGCAGCCGATGGTCGAGGGGATGACGACGCGGTCACCCGGGCGCAGGTTGCGCACGCCGGGGCCGGTCTCGCGGACGACGCCGACGGCCTCGTGGCCGAGGACCGTGCCCTCGACCATCCCCGACATCGTCCCGCGCACGAAGTGCAGGTCGGTGCCGCAGATGGCGCTGGCGGTGATCTCGACGATCGCGTCCGTCGGGTCCTGGATGGTGGGGTCGGGCACCTCGTCGAGGCGGATGTCCCCGACGCCGTGCCACACGACTGCCTTCACGGTGTTCCTCCTGGAGAGTCTTCTGGCCCCCGTGCAGGGGCCCGCGGCGAGCGTGCGAGCCGTGGGGGGCAGGGGGTCCTTCGTCAGGCGGCGGGGTGCAGCAGGACCTTGGTCCAGCCGTCCTCGCGCGCGTCGAAGCGGGCGTAGCCCTCGGGTGCCTGGTCCAGCGGCAGCTCGTGGCTGACGATGAACGACGGGCGCGCCCGCCCGGCGACGATCAGGTCGCGCAGCTGCCGGTTGTAGCGCTTGACCGGCGCCTGGCCGGTGCCCATCGACTGGCCCTTGGTGAAGAACTGGCCGTACTGGAAGGGGATGCGCCCCTCCTTGGCCAGGTCGGTGGAGGCGCCGGGGTCGGAGGGGTTGTAGACGCCGACGACGCCGATCCCGCCGGTGGCGCGGACGGCCTGCACCAGGTTGTCGAGCACCAGCTCGGGGTGCTCCTCGCCGGAGGGGTCGTGCGCCTGGTAGCCGACGGCCTCGACGCCGCGGTCGACGCCGCGCCCGCCGGTGGCCTCGAGCAGCTGCTGCACCGGGTCGCCGGCGGAGAAGTCGACCGCGGTGGCGCCGATGGACGCCGCCAGCCGCAGCCGGTCGGGCTCCTTGTCGACGAGGAACACCTGCGACGCCCCGCGGATCACCGCGCTGTGCGCGGCCATGAGGCCCACGGGCCCACCGCCGAACACGGCCACCCGGTCGCCCACCTGGAAGCCGGACAGCTCGACGCCGTGCCAGCCGGTGGGGAAGACGTCGGACAGCATCGTGAAGTCGTTCTCGTGCTCGGTGCCCTCGGGCAGCCGCAACAGGTTGACGTCGGCCCACGGCACCCGCAGGTACTCGGCCTGCCCGCCGTCGTAGGGGCCCATGTTGGCGTAGCCGTAGGCGGCGCCGTCCATGCCCTCGGTCGGGTTGGCGCGCAGGCAGAACGACGTCCAGCCGGTCTGGCAGTTGCGGCAGGTGCCACAGGCGATGTTGAAGGGGACCGACACCCGGTCGCCGACGCGGATCCGGTCGACGCCGGGCCCGACCTCCTCGACGATCCCGGTGTTCTCGTGGCCGAGGACCTTGCCCTCCTCGACGTTCGTGCGTCCCTCGTACATGTGCAGGTCGGACCCGCAGATGTTGGTGGTGGTGATGCGGATGAGCGCGTCGGTGGGCGCCTGGACCCGCGGGTCCGGCACCTCCTCGACGGCGACGGAGCGCGGGCCCCGGTAGACGACGGCCTTCATGCGGGGGGTGCCTCCAGTTCGGACGGTGCGGGCAGCGCGCGCCGGGTCACCGGCGCGTGCGGTTGGACTCGTCGACCTCGGAGCTGCGCCCGAAGATCCCCGGGCTGCGGCGGGCGAGGTTCCCGTTCCGCTTCGTCCACCGGACGGTGTTGCCGATCCACACGCCGTAGACCGCGGCGATGGCGACCACGGCGACGACGATCCAGATCCAGGTCATGACTGCTCCTCTCCTCGAGAGCGAGGCAGGCCGCTGGTTGGACCCGGTGGTGCCCTACCCGACGGGGCGTGACGTGAACACGTCAGGCTCGTAACAGCGTGTTCAGCCGGGCGGCCTGCCGCACCAGGTGGTCGCGCTCGGCGGTGTCGGTCGCCTCGCGGGCGGCCTGCGCGTAGAGGCGCGCGGCGGTCGCGAGGTCGCCGTCGCGCTCGTGCAGGTGGGCGGCCGCGGCGGTGTACCGCGGGAGGGTGGGGTCGAGCCCCGCCAGCTCCGCGAGGCCCGCGCGGGGACCGTCGGCCTCGCCGACGGCCACGGCCCGGTTGAGCCGCACCACCGGGCTGCCGGTGAGCCGGAGCAGCTCGTCGTACCACTCGACCACCTGCACCCAGTCGGTCTCCTCCGCCGACCGGGCATCCGCGTGCAGGGCGGCGATCGCGGCCTGCGCCTGGTACTCGCCCAGCCGGTCGCGGGCGAGGGCCGCCTGCAGCACCGCGACGCCCTCGGTGATCGCCGCGGTGTCCCAGCGGCTGCGGTCCTGCTCGGCCAGCGGCACCAGGCGGCCGTCGGGAGCGGTCCGGGCGGCGCGCCGGGCCGAGTGCAGCAGCATGAGCGCCAGCAGGCCGGCCACCTCGGGGTCGTCGACGGCGGCGGCGAGCTGCCGGGTGAGCCGGATCGCCTCGGCGACCAGGTCGACGTCGCCCGAGTAGCCCTCGTTGAAGACGAGGTAGAGGACGCGCAGCACGGTGCCGACGTCGCCGGGCCGGTCGAGCCGGACGCCCGCGACGGTGCGCTTGGCGCGGCTGATCCGCTGCGCCATCGTCGCCTCGGGGACGAGGTAGGCGCGGGCGATCTGGCGGGTGGTGAGCCCGCCGACGGCACGCAGCGTGAGCGCGACGGCCGACGACGGCGTCAGCGACGGGTGGGCGCACAGGAAGTACAGCTGCAGCGTGTCGTCGGCGGCCGGCACCGGGCCCGGCTCCGGCTCCTCGTCCACGCGGTCCTCCCGCCGGCGCCGGGCGGCGTCGGCGCGGGTGGCGTCGAGGAACCGGCGCCAGGCCACGGTGACCAGCCAGCCGCGCGGGTCCCGCGGCGGGTCGGCGGGCCAGGTCCGCAGCGCCTCCAGCAGCGCGTCCTGGACGGCGTCCTCGGCCGCCGCGAAGTCGGCCCCGCGGCGGACGAGGACGCCGATCACCCCCGGGACGAGGCCCCGCACGAGGGCCTCGTCCACGGCGTCGTCCACGGCGTCGTCCAGGGGCGCGCTCACTCGGTGACGAGGGGCGGCTCGCCGTAGAGGGGCCGGACCTCGAGCCACTCGTGGATCGGCTCGCCGCCCTTCCCGGGCGCCGCCGACAGCTCCCCGGCCAGCTCGATCGCGCGCTCGCGGCCGTCGACGTCGATGATCATCCAGCCGGCGATCAGGTCCTTCGTCTCGGCGAACGGGCCGTCGGTGACCGGCGGGCGGCCCTCGCCGTCGGAGCGGATCCAGAGCCCGTCGGGCGCCAGCGCCGCCTCGGCGACGAACTCCCCGGTCCCGCGCAGCCGGTCGGCGAAGTCGGTCATGTAGCGGATGTGCGCGTCGACCTCCTCCGGCGTCCACCGGTCCATCGGGACGTCGTTCACCGCCGCCGGCGCGCCGCGGTAGTGCTTGAGCAGCAGGTACTTGGCCATGGGGTCCTCCTCGGATCGGGCGACCGTCTCGGTCGCGGACACCCCGGGGACGGAGCCGCACCCGCGTTCTCGACATCCTGCCGGGAGGGATCTCCGTGCGGGCCCCGGATTGCGGCGGCGGGACGCCGACGGCACGGTGCGCAGCGTGAGGACCGTGCGCACGATCGGCGTCGTGGCCCCCGGCGAGCCGGCGGTCCTGGAGGACGAGGAGCCCGACCCCGGGCCCGGGCAGGCGTGGGTGCGCACCGAGTACAGCGGGGTCAGCGCCGGCACCGAGGTGGCGCTGGTGCGCGGCACCGACCCGCAGCACGCCGTCGGCTGGGACCCCGACCTGCGCGCGTTCGGTGCCGGCCCGGTCGCCGGCTACCCGGTGCTGCGGCTGGGCTACATGGAGGTCGGCGTCGTCACCGAGAGCCGGACGCCCGACCTGGTGGAGGGCAGCCGGGTGGCCATGGCCTACGGGCACCGCACCGGCCGCTGCGCCGACCCGTCCGCCGTCCCGGTGCTGCCCGTCCCCGACGACCTCGACCCGCTGCTCGGCGTCTACCTCGCCCAGATGGGCCCGATCTGCGTCAACGGGCTGCTGCACGCCACCGCGCAGCTCGCCGGGCCGGGCGGGGGCGTGGGCGACGGCGTCCGCGGCCGGCACGTCCTGGTCACCGGCGCCGGCGTCATCGGGCTGCTGTCGGCGCTGCTGGCGGTGCAGCACGGCGCGGCCGACGTCGTCGTCGCCGAGCCCTCCCCGCAGCGGCGCGCGGTCGCCGAGGCGCTGGGGCTGGCCACCGTCGACGGCGACGCGTGGACGGAGGTCAAGCAGCGGTGGCGGCACGGTCCGGGCGACGCCGGCGCCGACCTGGTGCTGCAGTGCCGCGGCCACGACACCGCGCTCGCGACCGGCCTCAAGGCGCTGCGCCCGCAGGGCGTGGTGGTCGACCTCGGCTTCTACCAGGGCGGGGCCGGCGCAGTACGCCTCGGCGAGGAGTTCCACCACGACGGCCTGTCGGTGGTGTGCGCGCAGATCAGCCGGGTGCCGCGCGGGATGGCGCCGGCGTGGCCGCGGGCCGCGCTGGCCGCGGTCACCCTCGAGCTACTGCGCGAGCGCGGCGACGACGTCCGGCGGCACCTGGTCACCGACGTCGTCCCCTTCGACGAGGGGCCGGCGCTGCTCGCCGACCTCGCCGGGCGGCGGCTGCCGGCCCCGCCGCTGCAGGCGGTGCTGCGGTTCTGAACCGACTTGTGGCGGAACGGGATCGGAGGGATCCTCCGGACACCTCCGCGGACGCCGGGGCACCGGGCTGCGCGGGGTGGCCAGGGGAGGCCGCCATGGTCTGGGTCGTCGTCAGCGTCGTCGGTTTCGTCGTGGTGACCGGGGCGGTCACCGCCATGGCACGGAGCAACACGGCGAGGTGGGAACGGGACCACCGGGCACCGCAGGCCGCTGTCCGGGCGCACCAGCGGGCCATCCGCCACGGGTGGATGACGACGCTCGCGCACTGGCAGGAGCACGGGGACGGGGAGCCTGCCGGGCGGCCGCACCTGCACCTCCCGCACGTGCACCTGCCGGGCGGGCTCGTGGCGCGTCTGCCGCACCCGCACGTGCCCGCGCTGCACCTGCCGCGCGTCCACCTGCCGCACGTGCACCTGCCCGGGCGCAGCCGGACCGCCGTGTCAGCTGAGCCGGACCCGGAGCCTCGGCCGGAGCCACCCGGGCCGTCGTCCCCGGCCGGCGCCGACGACCGGACCGGCGTCCCCTCCTAGCCCGCGGCCGGGAACGGCAGCGTGCCGGTGCGTACGTCCCACGGCACCGCGCCGGTGCGCGACGACCAGCGCGCGGCCCGCCGGGCCGCCCGGCGCGCCGCGTCCTCCCGCGCCGCCGCCCGCCGCCCGTGCGCGGCGCGCGCCTCGGCCAGCCCGGGCGCCTCGACGCCGTCGGGTCCCACCCGGCAGGCGGACGCCCGGACCCACCGGACGCCGCCCCCCGCGTCCCGGACGCCGATCAGCAGCCCCCGGTTCTGCCGGCGCAGGACGAGGGCCGCGCCGCGCACGCCGGCCTCGGTGGCGGCGGCGACGTCGGCGCCGGGGCCGTGGAGCCAGGTGACCGAGCGGGCCTCCCGGTGCAGCCGGTCGTCGCGCGCCCGCCACGCCAGGTCGGACACCGGCGCGAGCTGCACCTCCAGCACCGCGCCGGGCAGCGCCACGTGCAGGCCGGTGCGCCCGGGCAGGGTGGACACCCGCGGGGGAAGGCCCTGGCCGGCGAGCCAGGCCACGAGCGGGCGCCGGTAGCGCAGCGGCTCGTAGCCGCGGTCGGCCGCGTCCTCCCGCCGGACGAGGGCGCAGCGGGCGGTGCCAGCGTGCACGAAGGCGGGCCGGGCGCCGTCGGCGTCGACCGCGAGCCGCCCGCCGCAGCCGCCGGCCTCCCGCGCGCACCAGAACCCGCCGGGCGCCTGCTCGGCGAGCAGCCGCGCCGCGGCCGCGTCGTCGGGCAGCGCGACCGCCGCCGTCCCGTCGGGTCCGTCGGTCACCGCCCACCGCAGCTCGCCCATGCCCGCACGGTAGGAGCGCCCACCGACAGTCCGGTGGGCGACAGCGCGACGAAGGCCCTCAGAGGAGGGAGCGGAAGAGGGAGACGAGGCGGTCGGCGTGGGCGTCGAAGACGTGCCGCTCCCGGGCCGCCAGCGCCGCGCGGTGCCCGGCCCGGCCGGCCACCTCCTCGTGCAGCGCGGCCGCCACGTCGTCGGCGTCGCGGTAGAACAGGCCGGTCCCGTCCTCCCGGAGCACTCGCTCCACCGACACCGTCGAGCCCGGGTTGGCCTGCTGCAGCAGCGGCAGCCCCGCGGCCAGGTACACCGGCAGCCGGGCGGGGGAGTTGAGGTCGTCCCAGCTCGCCCGCCGCAGGTCGCCGCCGTTGGCCGAGTCGAAGCGGTGCAGCCACCCGGCGTCGTGGCGGGACAGCTCGCGCACCCAGTCC
The DNA here is from genome assembly GCF_054049995.1 of Geodermatophilus sp. SYSU D01106. NCBI lineage: Bacteria > Bacillati > Actinomycetota > Actinomycetes > Geodermatophilales > Geodermatophilaceae > Geodermatophilus > Geodermatophilus sp. SYSU D01106. The sequence goes on from NZ_JBJGYM010000006.1 coordinate 148,800, forward strand.
TCCGGCCCCACGGCCGGGTGCACGTGCACGAACCCGGGCGCGCGGGCCAGCGCCTCGTCGAGCCAGCCGGTCCACGACCCGGTCGCGCCCGGCGCCCGCACCTGCCCGTAGAGGTGCACGTGCACGCCGCGGTCGGCCAGAGCCAGCACCCACTCGAGGTCGAGGCCGGAGGGCCGGCCCGCGACGGCGGTGTGCGGCTGCCCGTCGGCGTCCGACAACCGGGGCGAGAGTGGCGCGTCCAGCCAGTCGCGCTTGGGCAGGTCGCCGTCGAGGACCCCGAGCCGCGCGGGGTCGACCCGGCCGGCCAGCGCCACGGCGAACCAGTCGCGCTCCTCCTCGGTGGCCAGCAGCACCGCGTCCGCGCCGCACACCAGGTCGGCGAGCAGCGGCCACTCGCCGCGGACCAGGCTGCGCTGCGGCGCCTCCTTGAACGTCCACACGAACGGCAGGGAGGGGAACGCCGCCCGCAGCCGGTGCGCCAGCGGCACCGCCCGCCAGTTGAGCTGCGCCCACACGACGTCGGGGTCGAGCTCCCGGACGGCGTCCTCCCAGCGGTCGCGGTCGAGGTCGGCGACGTGCCCGAACGGCAGCGGGCCGACGGTCGAGTCGCCGAGGCCGTCGGTCGTCCACAGCCCGGAGAGCCGGTGGCCGCGCTCGGCGAGCGCCAGCACCCGCTCGGGGTTGAACGCGAGCTCGCCGGCGAGCAGCACCGACAGCCCGTCGGCGGCCGGCCCGTACGAGCGCTCGCGGAACCGCGCGTAGCGGGCGACCTCGTCGACGTGGGTGCCGTCGGTGGAGGCGAAGCGCAGCGGGTGCGCCACCCGGTAGCGGCTGCGGAACACGTTGAGGCCGCCGTCGGACGACGCCCGGATCGCCCGCGACCGCTGCCCGGGGTGCCGGGTCCACGCGCAGGTGACCCGGCCGGTGCCGGCCGTGGCGCCGCGCGCGGCCACCCGCGACCACATCAGCCGGTCGAGGTCGTCGGTCTCCAGCTCGGCGCGCTCGGTCCAGCGGTCGCTGGTGCGCCGGTGCGCCACCTGCACCAGTTGCGCGTACGGGGTGCCGGCCGGCTCACCCAGCTCGGCGCGGGCGAGCACCACCGCGGGGTCGGACAGGACGTCGAGCAGGGCGGCGAGGTGGTCCGGTGACCAGACGTCGTCGGCGGGCAGGTACGCGACGATCGGCGCGGTGGTCTCGTCGAGCGCCCGGTTGAGCGCTGCGCCGAGCCCCCGGTTGTCCCCGGTGCGCACCAGCCGCAGCCGCGGGTCGGCGGGGACCGTCACCGGCTCGCGCGACCCGTCGTCGACGACGACCGCCTCCCAGCCGGTCACCTCCTGCGCGAGCAGCGACTCCAGCGCCCGGGGCAGGTACGCGGCCTGCTCGTGCACCGGCACGAGCACCGCGATCCGCGGGGTCACGCAGCGACCCGCGGGGTCACGCAGCGGGCTCGAGGTCGGGCGCCACGCCCAGCGTGCGGTCGTAGACGGAGGCCACCCGCGCGGCCAGCGCCGGCCAGCCGTAGTCGGCGGACCGGGCCCGGGCGCCGGCGGCCAGGCGCGTGCGCAGGGCCGGCTCGGCCACCACCCGGTCCAGCGCCGCGGCGAGCGCGTCCGGGTCGCCCGGCGTCACCAACAGGCCGGTCTGCCCGTCCCGGACCACCTCGGGGATGCCGCCGACGTCGCTGGCCACCACCGGCAGGCCCGCGGCCATCGCCTCGGTGAGCACCGAGCCCATCTCCTCGTAGGCCGAGGGCAGCACGAGCAGGTCGAGGGAGGCGAGCACCGCGGGCACCCGCGCGTGCTCGACGAAGCCGGCCAGCGTGATCCGCCCGGCCGCGGGGCTCTCGGCGGCCAGCCGGTGCACCAGCGCCCGGTCGGGTCCGTCGCCGACGACCACCAGCGACGCCTCCTCCCGCATGCGCCCGAACGCGCGCACCAGCGTGGCGGGGTCCTTCTGCGGCGCCAGGCGCCCGACGTAGCCGATGCGCGGCCGCGGGGTGCCGGGGAAGACGTCGCCGTCGCGGCCGGTGAACAGCGCCGGGTCGAAGCCCGAGGGGATGGTGGACAGGCGGTCGGCCGGGACGCCGTCCGCGCGCACGGCCGCCGCGGTGCGCCCGGTGAGCACGACGACGGCGTCGGCGCGCCGCAGGGTGCTGCGCTCGATCCAGCCGCCCACCGCCCGCAGCAGCCGCACCCGCGGGCCCCGGCCGGTGAGCGTGTGCCCGACGCTGCAGTGCAGGGTCACCACCAGCGGCACCCCGTGCACCCGGGCCGCGAGCCGGGCCAGTGGCAGGGTGGCGAGGTCCTCGCCCTGGTGGGCGTGCACGACGTCGACGGGCGCCCGGCGGCCCGCGCGCAGCACGGTGCCCAGGCCCGACAGCGCCCACAGCTGCCGCAGCCACGTCACCCGCAGACCGGTGCGGTGCACGCGGGCGCCGTCGCCCAGCGGGGTGACCCCTCGCGGGCCGGCGAGCCGGGAGGTGACCACGGTCTGGCGCAGTCCCTGGGCGTCGAGGCAGCGGGTGAGCGTCGCCGTGTGGTTCTGCATGCCGCCGATGGGGTCGAACCGCGCCGCGCGGGCGTCGAGCTCACCGGGGAGCGCCCCGGGTGCCGTGGCGGCCCGGGCGGCCGGCGGTTCGAAGACGCTGCACAGGCGCAGCACGTGCAGGGGACCGGCGGCAGGGCGGGACACGCAGGGGACCTCCGTCTCTGGGGGGACCCGTAGTGCACCACGGGTTAGGGCACGGCACACACGGGAAGGGGGCGCGGGTGACCGCCCCGCTCGCCGACCCCGCCGTCCGCCGCCTCGCGCTGGTCCGGCTGCGGGTGGGCCTCGGCGACCTGCTGTGCACCGTCCCGGCGCTGCGCCGGCTGCGTGCCGCGCGCCCCGACGTCGAGGTCACCCTGGTGACCTTCGGCCGGATGGCGCCCGTGGTGCAGCGGCTCGGCGGCACCGTCGACGAGCTGCTGGCATTCCCCGGGGCGCCCGGCATCCCCGACGGGCCGGTCGACGAGGCCGGCTGGGCGCCGTTCACCGCAGCCGCCCGGGAGCGCCGGTTCGACCTCGCGCTGCAGGCCTACGGCGACCGCCCCGCCGCCAACCGGGTCACCGCCGCGCTCGGGGCCCGGCTCACCGGCGGCTTCGCGCCCACCGGCTGGGACCCGCCGGCCGGGAGCGAGGCGCTGCACCTGCGCTATCCGCTGCACCTGCACGAGGCGCAGCGGCACGTCGCGCTGCTCGAGCACCTCGGCCTGCCGCCCGGCGGCGAGGCGGTCATGGGCTTCCCGCTCACCGCCGGCGACGAGGCCGAGCACGCCGCCACGCTCGCCGCGCACGGCCTGGAGCCCGGCCGCTACGCCGTCCTGCACCCCGGTGCCTCCGCGCCCACCCGCCGCTGGCCGGTCGACCGCTACGCCGCCGTCGGCGACGCGCTGGCCGCCGACGGGCTGGCCGTCGTCGTCACCGGCGTGCCGGGGGAGCGGGACATCTCCGCCCGCGTGGTCGCCGCCATGCGCGCGCCCGCGGTCGACCTCACCGGCGCCACGAGCCTCGGCGGGCTGGCCGCGCTGCTGCGCGACAGCGCCGTCCTCGTGGGCAACGACACGGGCTCCGCGCACCTGGCCGCCGCCGTCGGCGCCCGCAGCGTGACCGTCTTCCTGCCGGGAGACCCGGTGCGCTGGGCGCACCCCGGGCCGCGGCACCGCGCGCTCACCCCGACGGTCGCCTGCGCGCCCTGCCCGCACCTGGCCTGCCCCATCGAGTTCCGCTGCGCGCTCACCGTTCCGCCCGCCGCGGTGGCCGGCGCGGCGCGGGAGCTGGCCGCATCGTGAGGGCGGCGTCGTGAGGGTCTCGTTCGTCGCCGACTCCAGCGGGTGGGGCGGCGCGGAGGTGTGGCTGACCCACCACCTGCGCCGGGCGGGCGAGCACGGCGCCACGGCGGCCCTGGTCGTCTCGGAGCCGGTGGCCGAGGGGTTCGCCGCGTTCCCCGTCGAGCGCGCCGTCGTCCCGCTGAGCCGGCACGCCGACGACGCCCCGGCCGTGCGGGCGGCGCTGGCCGCCCAGCGCCCCGACGTCGTGGTGGTCAACCTCGTCGACCCCGCGTCCAACGCCGCCGCCGTATCCGCCGCGCAGGACGTCGCGCCCACCGTCGGCGTGCTGCACCTCGTCGGCGACACGCGGGCGGGGGAGGAGCGGGCGGCGCTGCGCGGGCTGTACCGGCGGATGGCGGGCGTGATCAGCCCGTCGACGGAGGGGCGCGCGCAGCTCGTCGGCGACCTCGGCGTCGACCCCGCGCGGGCGCACGTGGTCCCCAACGGCGCCGACCTGCCCGCCGACCCCGCGGGCCCGGCCGGCCGGCCCGTGCCGCGGATCGGCGCCTTCGGGCGGCTGACCGCGCAGAAGGGCTTCGACGTGCTGCTCGACGCGCTGCGCCGGCTCGACGTCCCGTACGAGGCGGTCATCGGCGGCGCCGGGCGCGACGGCGAGGCGCTGCGCGCGGCCGCCGCCGGACTGCCGGTCACCTTCCCCGGCTGGGTCGACGACCCGCGCGCCTTCCTCGCGGACCTCGACCTGTTCGTCGTCTCCTCGCGCGTGGAGGCCGGGCCGCTGGTGCTCGTCGAGGCGATGGCCGAGGGGCTGCCGTGCGTCAGCACCGACGTCGGGGAGGTCCGGCGGGTGGCGGGGGAGGACGTGGTCGTGGTGCCGGTGGACGACGCCGGGGCGCTGGCCGGGGCGATCGGCGGGCTGCTCGCCGACCCGGCGCGGCGGGCCGACCTCGGCGCCCGGGCCCGGGCGCGGGCGGTGCGCGACCTCGGCGCCGGGCTCATGGCCCGGCGGACCTACGCCGTCCTCTCCGGCGTGGCGGGCGGCGCGGCCGGGTAACCCGCGGCCATGAGCAAGAACAACGACGCCGACGCCCAGCGAGCCGCCGCACGTCAGGCGAAGAAGGAGGGCCTGTCGCCCAGCGAGGCGGGCGTGACCACCGGCGCCTCCAAGCAGACGAACCACGTCCGGAAGGGCGACGACCGGCACGAGCACTCGTCCGCGCAGGGCAAGAGCAAGAGCTGAACGGCCCGGGGACGACGGCGGCTCCGTCAACGCGCCGCCGTCCCCGGACCGGGCTCAGCCGGCGGACCCGCCGGTGGAGGGCAGTCCGTCTTCCACCCAGGCGCGGTGCCCGCCGATGACGTCGCTGGCCTTCGACAGGCCCAGCGTGCGCAGCGCGTCGGCGGCGAGGCTCGAGGTGTAGCCCTCCTGGCACAGCACGACGACGTCGACGTCGTAGCCGGTGGCCTGCGGCACCCGCGCGTCGCTCTCCGGGTCGAACCGCCACTCCAGGTGGTTGCGCTCGACGACCAGGGCGCCGGGCACCTCGCCCTCGGCGTCCCGCTGCGACTGCGGCCGGATGTCGACGAGCACCGCCCCGGCGGCGACCCGCTCGGCGGCCTCCGCGGGCGTCACCCGGGTGATCCGCGAACGGGCCTCCTCGAGCAGCTGGTCGACGCTCTTGGCGCCCGGCGGGCGGGTGCCGCTCACCAGTCGACGCCGGCGCGCTCGGTGCCGGTGCGCAGCAGCACACCTCCCTCGAGCGCGTAGGTGCTCATCGAGGACAGGCGCGGGGTGTAGGCGTGCACGCTCACGGCGGGCAGCGTCCCCCGGTTGGTCACCCGGTGCACGTGGTGGGGGCCGAACGGGCGCACCCGCCCGGCCCACAGCTCCGTGGCGGCCTGCCGGACGGCGCCGACCGGCCCGCCGACGACCTCCTCGGTGAGCACCCCGCCGACGACGGCGAACGCCCCGGCCGACCCGCCGTGGTCGTGCAGCGGCGTCCCCTGGCCGGGCAGCCACGTGAGCAGCCACACCTGGGCGGCGGCGAGGTCGTCGTGCAGGGACGGGTCGACGAGCGCGGCGGCCTCGTCGGTCGGGAGCAGCCCGGTCCAGCGGCTGGACGGGCGGTACTCGACGCGGGGGAGCCAGGCGTCGGCAGCGGCCAGCAGCGCGGCGGCGACGGCGGCGGCCGAGGTGGTGCGGGCGACGGTGGTGCGGGCGGTGGTGCGGGCGGCGGTGCGGGCGGCCGGGGGCAGCAGGGCGGTCACGGGAGTTCTCCTGAGCGGGGGGGCGCGCCGGGACCCGGTGAGGCGGCGCGGGGGAGGAGCGGGCGGCTGGGTGCTCAGGCGGCCGGACACAGCGCGCTGGCGACCCGCAGCAGGTCCACGGCGGACCGGCGGGTGAGCGTCAGGGCGGGTGCCACGGGTCCATCCGACCCCGGATCCGCATTGTGTGTCAAGTCGACCGGTCTGGTAGGGATTGCCGCGTGCGAGCGGACCCCGGCGCCGGTTCAGGCGGGCAGCAGCACCGTGCGCAGCTCGTGCGCGCCGTCGGGCCGGGTGGCCTCGTAGAACCAGCGGGCGCCGCCGCCGGGCACCGCGACGACGTCGGCGTACCGCAGCCCGTGCGGGGCGTGCGGGCTCGCCAGGTACGGCCCGTCCCCGGCGGCGCGGAAGCCGAGCTCGCCGTCGTGCACGGCGAGGCCGGTGCGCTCCTCCCAGTTCTCCTCCGCGGTGGCCCGGCCGTCGTAGAGCGCCCAGGTCCGCGAGCCGTCGAGGACCACGGTGCTGAACCGGGTGCCGCGGGCGTCCCAGGTGCCGGGCGTGCCGGCGAGCGCGGTGCCCCGCCAGGTCCAGGTGACGCCGTCGGGGCTCGTGGCGTGCTCGGTGGTCATCCGGTCGGTGGCGTCGGGGTCGTCGAGCGGGTGCACCGACGCCCACAGGTGCCACTGCGTGCCGTCCCAGCGCACGACCGGGTCCTTCGGCGCCTCGGTGGCGCTGCCGGGGAGCACGGTGCGCGCCTCGGCCGTGGCCAGGTCCTCGACGGTGGCCGCCTCGAGCAGGTCGACCCGCCAGTGCTTCGTGCCGGGCGTCGCGCAGCTGACGTAGAGCCGCCAGCGGCCGTCGGGGGTGTGCACGAGCGCGGGGCGCTCCAGCGACTCGGCGCCGAAGCGGTCCTTGCCGACGGCGACCACCGGCGCGAAGTGCACGCCGTCGTCGGAGCGGGCCACCACGTTGCCGAAGCCGCGCCCCTCGCCGACCGGGCGGCGCAGCCGGTACGCCAGCCACCAGGTGCCGTCGACGAGCTGCGCGGACGGGCCGCCGGCCCACGAGCCGGGGCGCGGGTCCTCCGGCTCGACGACGACCGCCGCGTCCGACCAGAAGGGGCCCGGTGCGGGCGGGCGGGGCGCGGACGCGGTCACGCGGCGGCTCCGTTCGGGGGAGGGGGCGGGCCTCCCCGTGTGTACACCGCGGTCCACCGCGGGCAGGGAGGGGACCGATGAGCACCGACGCCGACCGGCTGCCGCAGTTCGTCATCGCCGGCGCGCCCAAGGCCGGGACGACGGCGCTGCACGCCGCCCTGGCCACGCACCCGGGGCTGTACCTGTCCCCGGTGAAGGAGCCCAAGTACTACCTGACCGACGGGCGCCCGCCGCCCCGCGCGCGCCAGCGCGGGCCCGGGGACGCGCACAGCGCCCGGGAGTGGATCTGGCGGCGGGAGCAGTACCTGGCGCTGTTCGACGGCGCGCCCGCCGGCACGGTCCGCGGCGAGAGCACGCCGTTCTACCTGCACGACCGGGCCGCGCAGCGCCGGCTCGCCGCCGACGTGCCGGACGTCCGGGTCGTGGTGGTCGTGCGCGACCCGGTGGACCGGGCGTGGTCGAACTGGGTGCACCTGCGCGCCGACGGCCTGGAGCCCGAGGCCGACTTCACGCGGGCGGTGGAGCGGGAGGAGCAGCGGGTGGCGGCCGGGTGGGCGCCGTTCTGGCACTACCGGGGCCTCGGCCGCTACGGCGAGCAGCTGCGCGACCTCTTCACCGTGCTGCCCCGCGAGCAGGTGCTGGTGCTGCGCTACCGGCAGCTCGTCGAGGGCCCCGACGAGACCCTGGACCGGGTCAGCGACCACCTCGGCGTCGAGCGCGGCGTGGCGCACGCCGTGCCGCCGGAGAACGTGAAGCCCTACGTCGCCGACACCCCGCGCCACCGGGTGCTGTCCCGGCTGGCGCGGGCCGGCGCGGCGCTGGGCGCGTACGCGCCGCCGCGGGTGTGGCGGCAGGCCTCCCGGCCGCTGCTGGCGGCGCTGCACGCCGGCCGGGCGCCGCGCCCGCCGATGCCGGTGGAGGTGCGCCGCGCGGTGCTCGCGCCGCTGCTGCCCGACATCGCGCTGCTCGAGGAGGTCACCGGCGAGTCGTTCGACGACTGGCGCCGCGACACCGGCCGCGGCGACTTCCGCTCCCGCCGCCCGGCGTGAGGCTCAGCGCATGACCCGGTAGGTGAGGTGGGTGCACACCGGGGACACCTCGACGGCGGTGCGGGTGAGCCGGTGCCGGCCGACGCCGGCGAACAGCGGCGTCCCCGCGCCGAGCACCTCGTCCGCCACGTGCAGGCGCAGCTCGTCGAGCAGCCCGTCGCGCAGGCAGGAGCCGACGAGCGCGCCGCCGCCCATCACGAAGACGTCGCGGTCGCCGGCGGCCGCCCGGGCCCGCTCGAGCGCCGCCGCGGGGCCGCCGGTCACGAACGTGAAGGAGTGGCTGTCCTGCAGCCGGTGGGCCGCCGGGGGGTCGGTGGTGACGACGAAGAACGGCGGCCGGGCGTCCTCGGCGGCGCCGTAGCCCATCCCGTCGGTCCACCCCCGCTCGACGTCGTCGAAGGTGCGCCGGCCCATGACCACCGCGCCCGAGGCCGCGGCGTGCCGGCGCAGCACCCCGCGGTCGACCGGGTCGGTGCTCGCGAGCGCCCAGGCGTGGAGCGCCTCGACGCCGTCGGGGCCGGTCACGAGGCCGTCGAGGGAGACGGTGACGTCGCCGATGACGAGGGTCATGCGGTACCGACCGCTCCCGCGCCGCGGAGTCATCGGTGCTCCCGGCGCGACGGGCCTGACGCGGCTGGACACGTGCGGTGCAACCGTGGTTGCATCACCGCATGGCCGCCGTCGGGGAGTGGGTGCTGCTCGCCTACCGCCTCCCGCGGGAGCCGTCGGGTCCGCGGACGACGCTGTGGCGCCGGCTGCGCCGCCTCGGCGTCGCCCAGCTCGGCGACGGCGTCGTGGCCCTGCCCGCCGACGCGCGCACCCGCGAGTCGCTCGAGTGGCTGGCCGACGACGTCCTCGCGGCCGGCGGCACCGCCGGCATCTGGACGGCGCGGCCCGGCACCGCGGCGCAGGAGCGGGAGCTCGCGGCCGGGATGGCCGCGGCGCGGGCGGAGGAGTACCGGGCGCTGACCGGGGAGTGCGCCACCGCGCGCACCGCCCCGGCCGCCGAGCGGGCCCGCGCGCTGCGCCGGCTGCGGGCCGAGTGGCGCGCCGTCGGCCGGCGCGACTTCTTCCCGCCGCCCGAGCGGGAGGCCGCCGCGGCGGCGCTGCGCGCGCTGGCCGAGGCCGCCGGCGACCCGGTGGCGGCCGGGCGGGGGAGCCGGTCGTGAGGTGGGCGACGCGCGCGGGCATCCACGTCGACCGGGCCGCCTGCGCCTGGCTCATCCGCCGCTTCGTCGACCCGGCCGCGGAGTTCGTCTTCGTCACCGACCCGGCCGACGTCCCCGCCGACGCCACGCCCTTCGACATGCGCGGCGTCGCGCTCGGTCACGTGGGCGGCGACTGCTCGTTCGAGACGATCCTGCGCGTCCACGGCCTCGACGACCCCGTGCTCGAGCGGATCGGCGAGATCGTGCACGAGGCCGACCTCGATGACGGCCGCTTCGACGCCCCCGAGGCGCCCGGCCTCGACGTCCTGCTGCGCGGCCTGTCGATGACCGGCGACGACGAGCGCACGGTTGCGGTGTCCGGCCCGCTCCTCGACGGCCTCTACGAGTTCATCCGCCGCCGCCTGCTGCTCGGCCGCGAACCGGCCTGACCCCGACGGAGACCCGCGTGACCGACCCCGCGACCCACCCCGCGACCCACCCCGCGACCCACCCCGCGACCCATCCGGTGTCCGCCGCCGCCCCGGAGCAGCGCGGCGTCCCGTTCCGCACCGCCGTCCGTGCCTGGTTCCTCATCTCGCTGCAGACCTTCGGCGGCCCGGCCGGCCAGATCGCGGTCATGCAGCGGACCCTGGTCGACGAGAAGCGGTGGATCGGCCAGCGCCGGTTCCTCCACGCGCTCAACTACTGCACCCTGCTGCCCGGCCCGGAGGCCCAGCAGCTGGCCACCTACGTCGGCTGGCTGCTGCACGGCACCCGCGGCGGGCTGGTCGCCGGCGGCCTGTTCGTGCTCCCCGGCGTCGTCGCGCTGCTGGTGCTCTCCGCGGTCTACGTCGCCTTCGGTGACACCACGGCGATCACCGCGCTGTTCACCGGGCTGGCGGCGGCCGTGCTGGCCATCGTCGTGCAGGCCGTCATCCGGGTCGGGAAGAAGGCGCTGGACAGCCGCGCCCTGGTCGCGATCGCGGTGGCCGCCTTCCTCGCGCTCGCCCTGTTCGGCGTGCCGTTCCCGCTCGTCGTCGCGCTCGCCGGCGTCGCCGGCTGGGCCCTGGGCCGGTGGCGGCCCTCGGCGCTGCCGCAGCGGAAGGCGGCCGACGGGCCCGACGGCGGCCCGCCGCCGGTGATCTCCGACGACGTGCTGCACCACGAGGCGCCCACGACCCGCCGCACCCTGCGGGTGCTCGTCGCCGGCCTGGTCGTGTGGGGTCTGCCGGTGGCGGCGGTCGCGCTGCTCACCGGGACGGGGAGCGTCCTCACCGAGCAGGGGCTCTTCTTCTCCGGCGCGGCGGTGGTCACCTTCGGCGGCGCCTACGCGGTGCTGGCCTACGTCGCCCAGCAGGCCGTCGACGTCTACGGCTGGCTGCAGCCGCGGGAGATGGTCCGCGGCCTCGCGCTGGCCGAGACGACACCCGGTCCGCTGATCATGGTCGTGCAGTTCGTCGCGTTCCTCGGCGCGTACCGCGCCCCCGGCGCGCTCGACCCGTGGGTGGCCGCGGTCCTCGCCTCGCTGCTGGTCACCTGGGTGACGTTCGTGCCGAGCTTCCTGTTCGTGCTGCTCGGCGCCCCCTACATGGAGCGGCTGCGCGGCAACCGGTCGCTGTCGGCGGCGCTGACCGGGATCACCGCCGCCGTCGTCGGCGTCATCGCGAACCTGGGGCTGTACTTCGCCGTCCACACGCTGTTCTCCGAGACCGTGACCGCCGGGCCGCTGGCGCTGGAGCTGCCCGACCCGGCCACCCTGCGCTGGGTGCCGCTGGTGGTCGCGCTCGTCGCCGCGGTCCTGCTGTTCCGCGTGCGCTGGTCGGTGCTGCGCACGCTCGGCGTCTGCGCCGTCCTGGGGCTGGCGGCGGGCCTGGCGGGGCTGCCCCTCGGCTGAGCGTGAGCACGGCCGGTCCGGGTAGGGCCTCCTCCCGGAGAGGCGCGCAGCCCGCGCGCGCCGACGACGGGAGGGACCCGACATGGCCATCGCGACGATCAACCCGGCCACCGGCGAGACGGTGAAGACGTACGAGCCGCTGTCGGAGGAGGCCCTCGAGGAGAAGCTCGGCCGGGCCGCGGCCGCCCACCGCTCCTACCGGCTGACCACCCCCGAGCAGCGGGTGGGCTGGCTGCGCGCCGCCGCCGACGTCCTCGAGGCCGACACCGACGCCGTCGCCGAGCTCATGGTCACCGAGATGGGCAAGACGCTGGCCGCGGCCAAGGCCGAGACCGGCAAGTGCGTGAAGGCGCTGCGGTACTACGCCGAGCACGGCCCCGCGATGCTCGAGCCGAGGCCCGCCGACGCGGGCGCGGTCGGCGCGGAGCGGGCGTTCGTCGTGCACCAGCCGATCGGCGTCGTGCTGGCGATCATGCCGTGGAACTTCCCGCTCTGGCAGGCGATGCGCTTCGCCGCCCCGGCGCTCATGGCCGGCAACGTCGGCCTGCTCAAGCACGCCAGCAACGTGCCGCAGACCGCGCTCTACATGGAGGAGCTGTTCCGCAGGGCGGGCTTCCCGGCCGACGTCTTCCAGACCCTGCTCATCGGCTCCTCGACCATCGAGCGGGTGCTGCGCGACGACCGGGTCGCCGCCGCCACGCTCACCGGCAGCGCGCCGGCCGGGCAGTCGGTGGCCGCCATCGCCGGCGACGTGCTCAAGAAGACCGTGCTCGAGCTCGGCGGGTCCGACCCGTTCATCGTCATGCCCTCGGCCGACCTCGACCGCGCCGCCGAGGTGGCGGTCACCGCGCGCTGCCAGAACAACGGCCAGAGCTGCATCGCCGCCAAGCGGTTCTTCGTGCACGCCGACGTCGCCGAGGAGTTCACCCGGCTGTTCGCGGAGAAGCTGTCCGCGCTCGTCGTCGGCGACCCGATGGACGACGCGACGAAGGTGGGCCCGCTCGCGACCGAGTCCGGCCGGGAGGACGTCGAGCGCTACGTGCAGGACGCCGTCGACAAGGGCGCCACCGTCGTCGTCGGCGGCACGCGTCCCGACCGGCCGGGCTGGTACTACGAGCCGACCCTGCTGACGGACATCACGCCGGAGATGGACCTCTTCGACGAGGAGGTCTTCGGCCCCGTCGCCGCGCTCTGGACGGTGCAGAGCCTCGAGGAGGCGCTGGAGATCGCCAACAGCCACCCCTACGGCCTCGGCGCGAACCTCTGGAGCGAGGACGAGGACGAGCGGGCCACCTTCGTCCGCGACGTGGAGAGCGGCATGGCGTTCGTGAACGGGATGGTCACCAGCTACCCCGAGCTGCCCTTCGGCGGCGTCAAGCAGAGCGGCTACGGCCGCGAGCTCACCGAGCTCGGCATGTACGAGTTCACGAACGCCAAGACGGTGTGGGTCGGCCCGCCCAGCAGCGAGCAGTCCGAGGGCGACACGGCGACCGCCTCGGAGTGACACCCGGTCCCCGCGGGTACCGGGCGGGACCATGACGACGACGAGCAGCTCGGACAACCACTTCCTCGCCCAGGCCGTGCACGACCTCGGCACCGCCCTGTGGTTCGGCGGCTCCGTGATGGGGATCGCCGGCGTGAACAAGTCCGGCCAGGAGCTGACCACCGGCATCGACAAGGTGCGGGTCGCCAGCTCCGCCTGGAGCCGGTTCGCGCCCGCCCAGTGGGGCGGGATCGCGGCCACCCTGGTCACCGGCCTGCAGCTGACCAACTCGAACAAGGGGCGGCTGGCCCTGCAGGAGGGCTACGGGCGGGTCGGCGCGGTCAAGGCGGCGCTCACCGTGGCCGGCGCGGGGGCCACCGCCTTCGCCGCCTACTCGGGCGCCAAGATCGGGAAGCTGGCCGAGCAGCAGGCGGGCGCCGACGGCGGCCTCGACGTCAAGGACGCCACCCTGCCCTCGTCCGGCACGCCGGCGGAGATCCGCACGTGGCAGGCGCGGCAGCGGTTCACCCAGGCCGCGGTCCCGCTGCTCGCCGGCGGGGTGGTCGTCTGCAACGCCTGGCTGGTCCAGGCCTACCGGCCGGCGTCCACGGTCAAGGGGCTGCTCGGGAAGCTGCTGCCCTCCTGACGGCACGCGGCCGGGTCCCCACCGGGGGCCCGGCCGGTCAGCCGCCGTCGAGGGGCTCGGCGCGGACCACGATCCGGCAGCCGCCGGGCGCCGGCTGCAGGGCGAGGGTGACGGCGGGGGAGACCTTCTCCGCCAGCCACAGCATGAGCAGCCGGCGGTCGTCGGGCACCGCCGACGGGCGGAGCGACGGGCACGGGGCGCCGACGGCGACCTCGCAGCGCAGCGCCGCGCCGTCGCGGGCCACCCGCACCGGCACGGCGGCCGGCCGGCCGGTGAGCGCCGCGGCGGTGCCGACCGCCTCGTGCAGCACGAGCACCAGCTCGTCGCGGGCGCCGCCGGCCAGCCCGGCGGCGCCGAGCACCTCCGCCCACCAGGCCCGGTTGCCCGCGGCCGCCCACGGGTCGAGGACGCCCTCGGCCAGCGTGTCGCCGCACCGACCACCCCGGTCCTCGCCGGGCGGCGGCTCCAGGTCCGGGTTCGGCAGGTCGGCGCCGTCGCACCACAGCACCGGGTGGGTCGCGCGGGCCATCGCGACGTCGGCGGGCGGCACCGCCGCGGTGTCGACCAGGCAGGTCAGCTCGACCGGCCGCCCGGCGAGCGCGGCCGTGGTGGCGAACTCCGCGGCCCGCCACCGCTCGACGTCGGGCAGCAGGCCGAAGGGCTGCTGGCAGAGCACCGCGACCCGCGCGGCGGAGGTCGACGCCAGGTGCCGGGTCCAGTCGGCCACGAGGTCCTCCGGGGTGGCCCCGGCCAGGGCCCCGTGGGGCGCGAACGCCACGGCCCCGCACGGGAGCCGCCCGGTGAGCGCCCGCCGGAGGTCGTCGTCGACGTGCGCCACCACCGGGCACCCGGCGTCCAGCGCGCGCCGGGCGAGCGCGGCGGCGAGCGCCGCGGCCTCCCCGGTCCCGGCGTGCAGGGCGCACCGGTGCACCGGCGACGCGGGCGACCCGCTCACGGGGAGGCGGTGTCCCCGTCGGGCTCGGCGAGCGCCACCGCGCGGCCGGGATACCGGTCGGCGACCAGGCCGACCAGACGCCTGGTCAGCCGCGACGCGCCGCGCAGCGTCAGCCCGGGCGGTCCGGCCGCCGCGGCGACCAGGGCGTCGGCCGACCCCACGTCGAGGAAACGCAGGTCCGTGACGTCCCAGGTGGCGGGCGCGCCGTCGGACCGCAGGCTCGAGCGCAGCACGGCCCGCAGCGCGTCGGCGTTGCCGGAGTCGAGCTCGCCGGCCAGGTGCAGCACGTCGCCGTCGCGGACGAGCCGGAAGACGCCGTCGTCGTACTCCGCGGTCGCGTCGACCTCGGTGTCGTGCATCGGCTCCAGCAGTTCGCGGTCGCCCGGCCCGAGCAGCCGGCGGAAGTAGGGGCACAGCACGGTCAGCGGCACCGGCGGGTGCAGCTCCGCCACGACCACCTCGAACGGGGCGACGCCGGGGCCGGTGAGCGCGCCGGAGACCCGGATGCCCGGCCAGCCCTCGGCGACCGCCCGCGCCACCTCGCCGGGCAGCCGCTGCGGGTCGGGGGGCACGACCCGCACCGGCGTGGTGGCCGAGGGCGTCCAGCCCTCCCCGACCACGCCGGCGCGGCGCAGCCGCGACCACAGCCGC
This sequence comes from Geodermatophilus sp. SYSU D01106, assembly GCF_054049995.1. NCBI lineage: Bacteria > Bacillati > Actinomycetota > Actinomycetes > Geodermatophilales > Geodermatophilaceae > Geodermatophilus > Geodermatophilus sp. SYSU D01106. The sequence continues at coordinate 163,875 of NZ_JBJGYM010000006.1, forward strand.
TCCGCGCGCGCGCCCAGTCCGGCGAGCAGCACGACCTCGCCGCGGCGCACGCCGTCGGCCACGAAGTCGCCCACCACCTGCGCGTGCGCCTCCTCGCTGTCGAGCACGACCCAGTCGTGCCGTCCTCCGGTCACGGCACCACCGGCCCCGGCGCGACCCCTGTCTCGGTCACGAGCTCGGCCACCTCGCGCACCTTGCGGTGCGTGTCCTGCGACGCGCGCACCAGGATGCCGAAGGCGGTGTCCGCGGTGACCCGGTGGCGCTCCATGAGCACGCCCTTGGCCTGGCCGATGACGTCGCGGCTCTCCAGGGCGACGGCGAGGTGGGCCGTCCGGCGCACGGCGTCGATCGCCAGCGCGGCGTGCCCGGCGGCGGCGGTGAGCAGGGCCCGGTCGGCGCACGGGCCGCTTCCGGTGGCGTAGACCGACAGCGCGCCCAGCACCCCGCGCCCGGTCTCCAGCGGCAGGCAGGTGGCCGCCCGCACGCCGAGCCCGCCGGCGACCACGGCGAGGGCCGGCCAGCGCGCGTCACGGAGCAGGTCCGCGCTGCCGGAGGGGGTGCCGGCCAGGGCGGCGGCGAGCGGGCCCTCCGTGCGGCGCACCTGGACCGCGTCGAGGTCCGTGGCCGGGCGCGTGCCGGCCGGGGCACCGGGCCGGCGCCCGGTGCCGAGCAGGGTGACCGACGCCGAGGCGGAGACCGGCAGCACCGTCGCGAGGTCGTCGAGCACCGCCCGGACGGCGGCGTCGGGGTCCTCGGCGGCGTGCCAGCGCCGGGTGGCCGGCAGCAGCCAGCCGCCGAGGTCGGTGCGGGGACGGGGGACGGTCGTCACGGGGAGCACGGCGGCACCTCCAGCCGGGGCGGTCCCGGCGTGGGGGAGGACGCGGCGCCCCGTGGTTCGAGGCGCCGAGCTCTCGGTGCCGCCGATGGTGCCACCCTCCCGGGCGACACGCCCACGGGTGACCCGGTGGAGTGAGCCGGCCGCACCCCCGGCGCTCAAGTCCGGGCCCGGACCTGCCGACCGCACGGGTGTGTCCGCCATCCCGAGAACGCAGGCCGAGCGCGAGGACGTGCTGGCCTCCCTGGTCCGGCTGCCCGACGCCGTGCTCGCCGCGATCGCCTCCGACGGCGTCCTGGTCCCCATGCCGGCCTCGGTCGGCGTCCCGCCCGGCCGTGTGATGGCCCCGCCGGCCGACCGCGCCACCATCCTCGACGCGATCGTCCCGGCCGAGGCCATGACGGTCATCGGCGCGTGGGAGCGCGCCCGCCTCAACGGCGTGGGGCTGGCCACGGTGCACGGCCGCCGCGAGCCGGAGGTGCCGCTGTCGCTGTCCTTCGTCGACGTCCGCGAGGCCCACGGCGTGTTCGTCGGCGCCCTCGACGTGCTCGTCGGTGAGGGCGGGGGCGACGCCGCCGCCCCGCTGGCCGGGCTCGAGGTGTCCCGCCGGCCGCGCACCGCGACCGTGCGCAAGACCGCGCTGGCGGTGATCACCGAGATCGACGAGCGCACCACCCGCATGCTCGGCTGGACCCCGGCGCAGATGGTCGGCCAGCGCTCCTCGGAGTTCGTCCACCCCGACGACCAGGAGCGCGCGATCGCCAACTGGCTGGAGCTGCTGTCCCGCCAGGACGCGCAGCGGGTGCGGCTGCGGCACCGCCGGGCCGACGGCACGTGGGCGTGGCTGGAGCTGGAGAACCAGTACGTCCCGGCCGACGACCCGGCCGACGCCACCGTCGTCACGCAGATGAGCGACGTCTCCGACGAGATGGCCGCCCACGAGGCGCTGCGGCAGCAGGAGCGGCTGCTGCGCCGGCTCACCGAGTCGCTGCCGCAGGGCATCGTGCAGCTGACCGTCGACCGGGAGGTCGTGCACAGCAACTCCCGCCTGCCCGTCGTGCTGGGGCTGCCCGCGGTCCGCGGCTGGGACGACGTCGCCGCCGTCCTCGACGAGACCGGCCTCGCGCTGCTCGACGCCGCGCTGACCCGCGCGCTGACCGACGGCGAGGACGGCTCCCTGGAGCTCGCCGTCCGCACGCCCGCCGGCGAGGCGCGGGTGTGCGCGGTGAGCCTGGTCGCGCTCGGCGACCGCGAGGGCGCGCCCGGCGCGCTGGTCTGCGTCTCCGACGTCACCGACAGCGCCCGCATGCGCGAGGAGCTGACCGCGAAGGCCACCTTCGACCCGCTCACCGGCTGCCACAACCGCGCCTCGACGATGGCGGTGCTCGAGGCGGCGCTGGCCGCCGACAGCACCGCGGTGGTCTTCGTCGACCTCGACGAGTTCAAGCCGGTCAACGACACCCTCGGCCACGACGCGGGCGACGAGCTGCTGGTCACCACGGCCACCCGGCTGGCCGGCGTGCTGCGCCGCGACGACATCGTGGGGCGCATCGGCGGCGACGAGTTCCTCGTGGTGAGCCGCGGCGTCGACGGCCCGGAGGCGGCGGCCGCGCTCGGCGCCCGCATCCGCGCCGCGCTCGCCGTCCCCGCCGAGATCACCGCCGGCACCGTGCCGCTGCAGGCCAGCCTCGGCATCGCGTGGGCGGGCCCGGGCACCGACCCGGCGGCGCTGACCAAGCGGGCCGACCAGGCCATGTACGTGTCCAAGCAGGGCCGCCGCGGCGAGCCGGTGCTGTGGCGGGAGGAGCCGGTCCCGGTCTGAGCGGCCGCTAGCGTCGCCCGGGTGACCGTGCGCGACGCGACCCCGGCCGACGCGGCCGCCTGCCGCGACGTCTACGCCCCCTACGTCACCGGCACCGCCGTCTCCTTCGAGACGGATCCGCCGACGGCGGAGGAGATGGCCCGCCGGATCGCCGCCGCCCAGGAGCGGCACGCCTGGCTGGTCCTCGACGACGGCGACCTCGACGACGGGAGCGGCGTGCGCGGCTACGCGTACGGCGGCCCGTTCATGGCGCGCGATGCCTACCGCTTCGCCTGCACGGTGAGCGTCTACCTGGAGCCCGGCCGGCGGCGCACCGGCGCGGGCCGGGCGCTCTACACCGCGCTGCTGGACCGGCTGGCCGGGCGGGGGTACCGGCGGGTGCTGGCCGGGGTGACGCTGCCCAACGAGGCGAGCCTCGGCCTGCACCGGGCGCTCGGGTTCACCGACGCCGGCCTGTACCGGCGGGTGGGCTGGAAGGACGGCGCCTGGCACGACGTCGCCTGGCTCCAGCGCGACCTCGGCCCCGGGCCGGCCGGCGACCCGCCGTCCGACGAGCCGACCTGAGCGCCCGCCCCTAGCCTCGCCGTCGTCGGACCGGACGGGGAGGGACCGTGCGCACGCTGCTGACCAACTTCAAGAACTTCGCCTTCTCGGGCAGCCTCGTGGACCTGGCCGTGGGCCTGGCGATCGGGGCGGCCTTCGCCACGGTGGTCGAGTCGCTGGTCGGCGACGTGATCCTGCCGCTGGTGGCGGCGGTCTTCGGGCAGCCGGACTTCACCGCGCTGAGCCTCACCGTCAACGGCGCGGAGATCCGCTACGGCTCGTTCCTCACCGCGCTGGTGTCGTTCCTGCTCCTGGCCCTGACGATCATGTTCCTGGTGCAGGCCATCCGGCGGGCGACCGGCCGGGAGACCGCGGGCGCCCAGGGGAACCGGGAGTGCGACCACTGCAAGAGCTTCATCCCGGTCGACGCGTCGGTGTGCATGTTCTGCACCCGCGACGTGGAGCCGGTCGTCCCCTGACCGCTCAGCCGCGGTCGACGGTGAGGAACGGCGGCAGGTCGGCCGAGACCGCGCCGGTGCGCGCGAAGTGCGCCCACACGCGGCGCACCTCGCGGCCGGCGGCGACGACGTCGTCCCACGGGATGCCGGCGAGCAGCGGCGAGTGCTCCCAGCTGCGCCGGTGCGGGAAGAGCAGCGGCAGGTCGACGGCGTGGGCGCCGGTGAGCGCGCCCGCGCCGAAGGACAGCACGTAGGAGGCGGCGCGGCCGCCCGCGGCCCGGTGCCGTCGCGCGAGGCCGACGGCGTCGCGTGCGTAGATCCGCCTGCTCAGCCCGCGCACCAGTGCCTCGACGGCCCGCCGGGTGCCCGGCAGGCGGGCCAGCCGGGCCGCGGGCGGCAGCAGCGCCACGAACAGGGCCACCTCGCGGCTGTTCGTGCCGACCAGCAGGTCGACCTCCGGCGCCCGCTCCGCCCACGCGGCCGCGAGCGCGTCCTCGGCCGGCAGCGGCGCGAACCCGTACTGGGTGCCGAACGGCATGGCGCCGGCGAGGCCGTACCGCCGCGCCCGGGCCGCCACCCGCGCCTGCGCGCCGACGACGTCGGCCACCGGTGCGGCGGCGTCCAGGGTCCGGGCCGCCGCGGCCATCGCGGCGCTCATGCGGGCGCGACCGCGGGACAGCCCGAGCGGCGCGCTGGAGACCACGGCGCGGCGGAACAGCCCGCGGGCGCCGTCGGCGGCCATGAGGTGGGCGATCGCGTCGCCGCCCGCGGACTCGCCGAACAGCGTGACCGCGTCCGGGTCGCCGCCGAAGGCCGCGACGTTCGCCCGCACCCAGCGCAGCGCGGCGACCAGGTCGAGCAGGCCGAGGTTGGCCGGCCGCCCGGCGCCGTCCCCGAGGAAGCCGAGCAGCCCGAGGCGGTAGGTGACCGACACGACGACGACCCGCTGCTCACGGACGAGGACGGCGGGGTCGTAGGCGGGCGCGTCGCCGGCGCCGCTGACGTAGGAGCCGCCGTGCACCCACACCATGACCGGCAGGCGATCGGTGTGCGACCCGCTCCCGGGGACGCAGCCCTCCGGCACCGTCACCGACAGGCGCAGGCAGTCCTCGTCGGCGACCAGCTCGCCCATCGGGTCGGTGACCATCAGCTCGAGCTCCGGTGCCGGCGGCTGCGGGCAGGCCGGCGACCACGCCGTCGCGTCGACCACGCCGTCCGCGGGCGGCTCGGGCACCGGCGGGCGGAACCGCTCCGCGCGGGCGTAGCGGATGCCGGTGGCCCGCACGACGCCGTCGTCCCACCGGCCGAGGACGGTGCCCGCGGGCGCGTCGAACCGCGGCGCGGGGCGGGTGCTCGTCACCGGCGGACGGTATCCGCGGCGGGGGCGGCGCCCGGGCCGGGGGCTACCGTGCGCGCGTGACGAGACACGGTCAGGGGACGCTGCCCACGGGGCAGTACTGGCAGGGTTGGTCGGTGCCCGACCCGGTCGGCGTCGTCGTGCTGGTGCACGGCGCCCACGAGCACGGCGGCCGCTACGCGCACGTCGCCGAGCGGCTCGGGGCCGCCGGCTACGCCTCCTACGCCCCCGACCACCCCGGCCACGGCCGCTCGCCCGGCCGGCGCGGCGACATCCGGGGCCTCGACGCCGCCGTCGAGGGGGTCGCGCAGACCGTCCGCGCCGCGGGCGACCGGCACCCCGGCGTCCCCGTGTTCGTCTACGGCCACAGCCTCGGCGGCCTCGTGGCGCTGCAGTACCTGACCGGGGAGCCGCACGGGCCGGTCGCCGGCGGCGTCATCTCCGCACCCGCCCTCGACACGAGCACCGCCACCCCGGTGCAGCGCGCCGTCGCCCCGCTGCTGTCCCGGCTGGCCCCCGGCCTGGGCGTGCTCACCCTCGACCCCGAGACCGTCAGCCGCGACCCCGAGGTGGTGGCCGCATACCGGGCCGACCCGCTCAACCACACCGGGAAGATGGTCGCCCGCACCGGCTCGTCGATCATGCTCGGCGCGGCGGGGATGCCGGAGCGGCTGCGCGGGCTGCGGCTGCCGCTGCTCGTGATCCACGGCGGCGAGGACCGGCTCATGCCGCCGTCGGCCAGCGAGGTCGTGCGCGAGCACGCCGGCTCGCCCGACCTCACGGTGCGGGTCTACGACGGGCTGTACCACGAGCCGCACAACGAGCCGGAGAAGGACGAGGTCCTCGCCGACGTCGTCGCCTGGCTCGACGCGCACCGCTGAGCGGCGCCCGCACCGCCGTCGTCACCGGCGCCTCCAGCGGCATCGGGGCGGCGGCGGCCCGGCTGCTGGCCGCCGACGGGTGGCGGGTGGTCGTCGTCGGCCGCGACCCCGAGCGCACCCGGGCGGTGGCCGCCGAGGTCGGCGGGGAGCCCGAGGTGGCCGACTTCGCCCGCCTCGACGACGTCCGGGCGCTCGCCGCCCGCCTGGCCGACCGGCACCCCCGCATCGAGGTGCTGGCCAACAACGCCGGCGGCGTCTTCGGTCGGCCCCGCACGACCGTCGACGGCAACGAGACGACGCTGCAGGTCAACCACCTCGCGCCGTTCCTGCTCACCGCGCTGCTGCGGGGGCCGCTGGTCGCCGGTCGGGCCACCGTCGTCGCCACCTCCAGTGCCGCGGCCCGCATGTACGGCGTGCTCGACCTCGCCGACCTCGACAACGCCCGCCGGCACTCCGCCGACAAGGCGTACGGCGACAGCAAGCTCGCGCAGATCCTCACCACCCGGGAGCTGCAGCGGCGGCTCGGCCCGGCCGGCGTGTCCGCGGTGGCCTTCCACCCCGGGGTGCTCGCCACCCGGCTCACCCGCGGCTCGACCAGCCGGATGCGGGTGGCCTACCGGACGCCGCTGCGCTGGCTGGTCATGGGCCGCCCGTCGGCCGGGGGCGCCGAGCTGGCCCGGCTGGCGACCGGCACGCCCGGCGTCGACTGGGAGCCCGGGGAGTACCACGAGCGCGGCGTCGCCGTGCGGGACAGCCCGCAGGCCTTCGACGACGACCTCGCCGTCGCGCTGTGGGAGGCCAGCGCCGACCGGGTGGGCCTGGCGGGGGCCGACCGGTTCTGACCCTCAGGCGGGCCGGGAGGGCAGCAGGTGCTCCTGGTGGTCGAGCTCGCGCTCGAGCGTGCGCAGCCCCTCGTCGGGCAGCCGGCCGGCGTCGCGCCAGCGCAGCAGCTCCTCCCGCTCGGCGTCGATGACCGCCCGCCGCACCCGCAGCGCCGCCTCGTACTGCGGCGACATCGGGATGTCGCCCTCGGCGTCGGTGAGCACCTCCAGGCGCCGCTCGTAGCGGTCGCGCCGGGTGCGCAGCGCGGCCCGGATGGTCTCGATGGCGGCGTCGTCGACGTGGTCGTGCTGCTCGGCCTGCATCTCGTCGAGCCGGGTCAGCCCCGCCTCGACGGCGGCCACCCGCGCCTGGTTGCGCAGCCGGGCGGCGTCGGCGGCGTCGGCCCGCAGCCCCAGCCGGCGCACCAGCGGCGCGAAGGTGGCGCCCTGCCCGACGAGGGTGACGAGCACGGCGAGGAAGGCGCAGAACAGCAGCAGGTCGCGGTCGGGGAACGGGGCGCCGGAGTCGGTGGTGAGCGGGATGGTGAAGACGGCGGCCAGGCTGATGACGCCGCGGGTGCCCGCCCAGCTCAGGACGGTGATCTCCCGGCCCGACAGCCGCGGCGCCATCGGCGACCGGCCGCCCGGCGGGGTGGTCTCGGCCTCGACCGGCGAGCCGCCCAGCCGCATGTGCAGGGCCTGCGGGGCGTGCTCGGTGAGCCACAGCCACAGCGGCCGGACCAGCAGCACCGCCCCGACGGTGATCAGCGACGCGACGACGACGGTGGACGGCGCGTACTGGCCGAGCCCCCGGATGACGGCGGGCAGCTGCTGGCCGATGAGCAGGAAGACGACGCCCTCGAGCAGGAAGTCGACGAGCTTCCACACCGCGTCGGTCTGCAGCCGGGTGGCGCCGGACTGCCAGTAGGGCGCGTTGTGGGAGATGACCAGCCCGGCGACGACGACGGCGAGCACACCGGACACGTGCACCGACTCGGCGAGCAGGTAGGCGACGAACGGGGTGGCCAGCGACACCGCGTTGGACGACAGCGGGTCGCGCCGCAGCCGGCGCAGCGGCCGCACGCCGTAGGCGACGACGAGGCCGGCGGCCACCCCGCCGGCGGCCGACATGGCGAACGAGCCCAGCGCCGACCAGGTGGAGAACCCGTCGCCGACGGCGGCGGCGATCGCGACGCTGAGCAGGGTCAGCGCGGTGGCGTCGTTGAGCAGGCCCTCGCCCTGGATGAGGGTGACCAGCCGCGGCGGCAGCCCCACCCGCCGGCCGACGGCGAGCGCGGCCACCGGGTCGGGCGGCGCGACGGCGGCGCCGAGCGCGATGCCGGCGGCCAGCGTGGCGCCGGGCACCCACAGCGCGAAGCCCACCCCGATCACCAGCGCGGTGACCACGACGAGCAGCACCGAGAGCCCCACGACCGTGCGCATGTTCGCCCGGATCGCGATGAGCGAGGAGTCCAGCGCGGCGCTGTAGAGCAGCGGCGGGAGCAGGACGGTGAGCACGATCTCGGGGTCGAGCTCGAGGTTGGGCCCCGGCAGCAGCGCGTAGACCAGCCCGGTGACGGTCAGCAGCGCGGCGGCGGGCAGGCCGGTGCGCCCGGCCAGCCACCGGGCCGCGACGATGACCGCCACCGCGGCGAGGACGAGCAGGAGGACGGTCTCGGCGTGCACCGAGTCATCCTCGCGGACCGTCCCGTACCGGTGCCCTCCGACGCCCCGGTCCCGCCCTCCGCGCGCGACCCGGGATGGGCCTTTGTCGCGCTATCGGCCCATCGGGTCAGGCGGCGACGGACTCCATCGCCTCGGCGGCCAGGGTGACCGAGCGCAGCCGGCCCTCGGTCGTGGGCGCCTGGTGGGCGGTGATCAGTTCGTCGGCGTCGGCCAGCCGGGCGAAGGCGGTCAGCTGCTCGCGCACCTCGTCGGGCGTGCCGGCCGCGGTGTGGGTGAGCATCGAGTCCACGTGCCGGCCCGCGCCGGAGGAGAGCAGCAGGTCGGCGGCGTCGTCGTCGAGGTCCCGGCCCTGGCCGAACAGGCCGACGGCGAGCCGGCGGCGGGTGGCGGCGAGCATCTCGCGCGCCTCCTCGGTGCTGTCGGCGGCGAGCACGTTGACGCCGGCGATGACGTACGGGGCGTCGAGCTGCTCGGAGGGTTTGAAGTCGCGGCGGTAGGCGGCGACGGCGGGCTCGAGCACCTGCGGGGCGAAGTGCGAGGCGAAGGCGTAGGGCAGGCCGAGCGCGGCGGCGAGGCCGGCGCCGAACATCGACGAGCCGAGCACGTACAGCGGGACGTCGGTGCCGCGGCCGGGGACGGCCTGCACGCCGGGCACCCGGGAGTTGCCGGTGAGGTAGCCCTGCAGCTCCAGCACGTCCTGCGGGAAGCGGTCGGCGGAGGCGTGGTCGCGGCGCAGCGCGTACATCGTGTTCTGGTCCGAGCCGGGCGCGCGGCCCAGGCCGAGGTCGATGCGGCCGGGGTGCACCGAGGCCAGCGTGCCGAACTGCTCGGCGATGGTCAGCGGGGAGTGGTTGGGCAGCATGACGCCGCCGGCGCCGAGCCGGATGGTGCTGGTGTGCGCGGCGACGTGCGCGATGAGGACGCTGGTGGCCGACGAGGCGATGGTCGGCATGTTGTGGTGCTCGGCGTACCAGACCCGGCGGTAGCCGGCCTGCTCCGCGCGCTGCGCCAGGGCCACGCTCGCGGCGATGCTGTCCCCGACGGTCTCCCCACGGGCGACGGGGGCGAGGTCGAGCACGGACAGCGGGATGCGCACGGGGTTCCTCCAGGGGCGACGACGTCTTCCTGCTGGCTGCCAACGCGGCGGGGACCCGGGTGCTTCCGCCGCTTGGCGGGACGCAAGTCACCGGCAACCGGTGCCGGGGACGGTGTCCGTCGTGAGTGCGCTGGCACCCCTGCCGTTCCCCGTCACGCCCCGCCGGCCCGGCGATCCCGAGGCCGACGTGGCGCGCCTGGCGCTGGCACACCGGGCGCTGTGCGACGGCGTCCGGCTCCTCGCCGGCGCCGCCCCGGCGGAGGAGGAGCCGCTCCCGCCGCCTCGTCGGCGCGCGCTCGCCGCCGTCGGCCGGGTGGTGCTGCGCGAGGTGCGGGCGCACACCGAGCGGGAGGACGCCGTCCTCTGGCCGGTCCTCGCCGCCTGCGCCGGGGCGCACGCCGCCGACCTGGAGCCGCTGGTGGAGGACCACACGGTGCTGCGGGAGCTGCTGGACCGGGCCGGCTCGGCGCTCGCGGCGTCGGCCGCGGGCAGGTCCGGGCAGGCGGCCGCCGTCCTCGGCGAGCTGGCCGTCGCCCTCGACGAGCACGTCGCCGAGGAGGAGCGGGAGGTGTTCCCGCTGCTGCGCCGGTGTGTCTCGGCGCGCGACCTCGCCCGCTACGAGGCGGTCTGCGTGCGCGGCCCGGGCCTGCGGCACGCGGCCGCCGTCCTGCCGTGGCTCGCCGGCGCCTGCCGCGACGACGCCGAGCGGGCCGGCCTGCGCGCCGTCACCCCCGTGCCGCTGCGGCTGCTCGGCCGGCTGACCGGCCCCGGCTGGCGCCGCCGCACCGCGCTCCTGGGGACCTGAGGGCCAATAGCGCGACAAAGGCCCCCGTGGCGGCCTCGCGCGCGGCAGCCGGTCCCGGCGCGTCTACCCGGGGGCGGCGCGGGCCGCGGCGATCCAGCCGGGGTGGCCGGTGCGCCCGGCCACCGCGACGGCGACGTCCCGGTGGGCGCGTGCCGCGGCGTCGTCGCCGCGGGCGGCGGCCAGCCGCGCCAGCAGCGTGGCGGTCGGGCCGAGCGCGAGCAGCGCCGTCTCCACCCCGCACACGGTGTCGCGGTAGGGAGTCAGCTCGGCCTCGGCCTCGGCCATGCGCTCCGCGTCGCCCAGGGCGAGGCCGACCTCACCGCGCACGAAGGCGAAGAAGGGCGTGAACAGGTCGCGGGTCGTGCGCTCCCGGCGCGGGCAGGAGGCCCGCGCCTCGTCCACCCGGCCGGCCAGCACCAGGGTCAGGGCCCAGGTCTCGCCCGCGATCTCGGGCGAGACGGGCACGAGCGCGGCGAACTCCTCGGGGCTGACCGGCCGCGCCTCCGGCGACCCCAGCTGCAGGCACAGCTGGGTGTTGAGGCGCAGCGCGCGGGCCACCGCGGGGTAGTAGCCGGCCGCGAGGAGGGCCTGCTCGGCGGCGTCGTACACCGCCTCCGCCTCGGCGACCCGGCCCGCGACGGCGGCGCGCAGCCCGGCGTAGCACCGTGCGATGCCGTGCAGCAGCGGCAGCCCGTGGGCGGCGGCGAGCCGCTCGGCCTCCGCGGCGTGCCCGTCGGCGGCGTCGAGGTCGAGCACGGCGCAGGTGTCCTGCAGCAGCATGAGCCGGGCGACGGCGGCGAACACGCCCCAGCCCTCGCGCTGCGCCAGCTCGAGCAGCTCGGTGCCCAGCGCCAGCGCCTCGGTGCGGTCGACGTCGCGCATGGCGTGGAAGTGCCGCGCGGCCAGCGCGTGGGCCAGCGCGTGCGGGTCGCCGCTGAGCCGGGCCTCGGCCACCGCCCCCGCCGAGGCGGTCACCGCCCGCTCATCGTGGCGTTCCTCGAGCTCGGTGGCCAGCATCGCGAGCAGGCGCGACCGCTGGGCGTCGCCGTGCGGCAGCCCCGCGACGGTGCGCTCGGTCCGCGCGACGAACCGGTCGTCGACGGGGTCGACCCAGGCGTTCCAGAAGGTCGGCACGTCCGAGGACAGCAGCACGCTCGCGGTCAGCGTCGGCGGGGCGTCCTCGGGCAGGACCTCCAGGGCGCGGCTGCGCAGGGCGCGGGCCTCCCCGACGGCGCCGGCCAGCGCGGACGCGTGCGCCTGGGCGCCCAGCAGCCAGGCCAGCTCTCCCGGGTCGTCGGGCCGCGCGGTGCGCAGGGCCTCGGCGGCCCGGCCCCACATGACGGCGGCGTCGGCGTAGGCGAACCGCCGCTGCGCGAGCTCCGCCGCCGCCCGCGCCCAGCGCGCCGCCGAGGCCGCCGCGCCGGGCCCGGCCGCCGCCGCGTGGTGGGCGAGCGCGGTCACGTCGTCGGGGCGCAGCCGCTCGAGGACCGCGGCGACCCGCCCGTGCAGCCGGGTGCGGCGCAGGGAGGAGAGGTCCTCGTAGAGGGTGTCGCGCACGAGCGCGTGGACGAAGCGCAGCCGCCCCGGTCCGGGCTCCACGAGCAGGCCGCTGACCAGCGCGGTCTCCAGCGCCTCCACCAGGGCGTCGTCGTCGGCGCCGCCGGGCAGGCTCCCCGGTCCCTCGGCCGGCGCCGCGGCCGCCAGCAGGAGGTCGGCGTCGACGTCGCGGCCGATGACGGCGGCCAGTCGCAGCAGGGTGCCGGTGCGGGCGGGCAGGCCCGCGAGCCGGTGGCGGACGACGTCGCGCACGGTGCCGGGCACGGCGTCGACGTCGGCGCCGGAGTCGACCAGCCGCAGCAGCTCGCGGACGTAGAAGGGGTTGCCGTCGGCGCGGGCGGCGATGGCGGCGCGGGTGCGCCGGTCGACGGGGGTGAGCGCCCAGTCACCGACCAGCTCGTCGACGGCGGCGGCGTCCAGCCCGCGCAGCGCCAGGCGGGTGGGCGAGCGGCGGGCCAGCGCGGCCAGCACGTCCGCGAGCCCCGCGCTCTCCTCCGGCCGGTAGCCCGCCACGACCAGCACCGGCGACCCGGCGAGCGCCGGCAGCAGGTCCAGCAGCAGCGCGGTGGTCTCGCGGTCGGCGCGGTGCAGGTCGTCGACCGTCACGACCAGCGGCGCGCGCGAGGCCACCCGCGCCAGCCAGCCCGCGACGGCGCGGTGCAGCCGGAAGCGGCTGCCGAGCGGATCGCCCGCGCCCGACGGGGCGTCGTCGGTGAGCAGCGTCGCCAGGGCGGCGGGGTCGGGAGGCGGGGAGGCCGCGGCCAGCGGGCGCAGCGCCGCCGACCAGGGCCAGGCCGGGGGAGCGCCGTCGGTCTCCGGGCAGGACACCGCCAGGGTCGTCCAGCCGCGGCCGGCGGCCTCGGCGCGCAGGTGGTCGAGGACGGTCGTCTTGCCGCTGCCGGCCTCCCCGGCGAGGAGCACCAGCTCGACGCGGCCGCCGGCGGCCCGGCGGGCCGCGGCCTGCAGCGCGCGGAGCTCGGCCTCGCGGCCGACCGGCCGGGGCGCCTCCGGAGCGGGCGACGCCGGGAGAGGAGGGGGAGGTGCGGCGGGCGCCGGGGAGCCGACGACCGGCGCGGGGGTGCGCACCGGCAGCAGCGACGGCGCCTGCGCGAGCACCGCCTCCTCCAGCGCCCGCAGCTCGGGGCCGGGGTCGACGCCGAGCTCCTCGGACAGGCGGGCGCGCACCTCGCGCAGGGCCGCGAGCGCCTCGCCCTGCCGTCCGGCGCGGTAGAGCCCGAGCGCGAGCAGCCGCCAGCCCTCCTCGCGCAGCGGGTGCTCCGCGACGTGCGCGCGCAGCTGGGGCAGCGGGTCGCGGCCGCGCGGGTCCTCGAGGGCCACGGCGGCGCGCCGCTCGACGGCGGTCAGCCGCAGCTCGTCCAGCCGGCTGGCCTCGGGCGCGGCCCACGGCTCGTCGGCGTACTCGGCGTAGGCCGGCCCGCGCCACAGGTCGATGGCGGCGGTGTAGCGCTGCCGCGCGGCCGCCGGGTCGGTGGGCGCCAGCCGGTCGCCCTCGTCGACGAGCTGCCCGGCCAGCCGCGCGTCGACGTCCCCGGCGGCCGGGCGCAGCGCGTAGCCGGGCGGGACGGTGACCAGCAGCCGCGCCGGCGTCCGCGGGGCGCGGCCGGGCTCGAGCACCCGGCGCAGGTGGCTCACGTGGGCCTGCAGGGTGCCGAGCGCGTCGGCCGGTGAGGCACCGCGCCAGAGGTCGGCGACCAGCACCTCGGCCGGCACGACGTGGCCGCCGGCGACGAGGAGCCGGGCGACGACGGAGCGCTGGCGCCGGCCGCCGAGGTCGAGGGGAGCGCCGTCGCGGGTCGCCGACACCTCACCCAGTACGCGGAACACGACAGTTCCGGCACCCGCGTCGTCCATGGCGGCGGAAGCATAGGCCGCCGTCAGGCCGCCGGTCAGCCCGCTGCGACGAGGCGCACACCCGCGGGTCACGGGCCGGTCACGCGGCGTGCCATGCGGCTCACAAGTCGCCGCCAACCGGCCGGCGCGACCGTCCCGGCATGACCTCGACCAGCCCCGCCCTGCCCTTCCCCGTCACCCCGCGCCGTCCCGGCGACCCCGAGCCCGACCTGTTCGGCTTCTCCCTCGTCCACCGCGCCCTGCGCTCGGGCTGCCGGCTGCTCGCCGACGCCGCCACCGCGATCGCCGCCGGGGACCCGTGCCCGCCGGACCGGCAGCGCGCCGTCGTCCGGTTCGGGGAGGCGGTGCTGCACGAGGTGCACGTGCACCACTCCCGCGAGGACGACGTCCTGTGGCCGGTGATCGTGGCGTCGGCCGGCGACGCCGTCGACCTCGGCCCGCTCTCCGACGACCACACCGCGCTGCAGGGCGTCCTCGACCGGGCGCGGTCGGCGCTGGCCCGATTCGCGGAGGACGGTCCTGCCTCGGCCGCGCCGCTGGCCGCCGTCCTCACCGAGCTCGCCGACGAGCTCGACGAGCACATCGGGGAAGAGGAGCGCGAGGTGTTCCCGGTGATGCGTCGCTTCGTCTCCGCCGGTGACTTCGCCCGGGTGGAGACGCGCTTCCGGAAGGGGACGAGCCCGCGGCACATGGTGTTCGTGCTGCCGTGGGTCGTCGACTCCTGCCGCACGCGCGAGGAGCGCGCGCAGCTGTTCGCCGGGGCGCCGGCACCGCTGCGCCTGCTGCTGCGCGTGGTCCAGCCGGGCTGGCTGCGCCGCCGCGACCTGGTCCGCGGCGCCTGAGTCAGACCGCGGCGCGCGCGGCGGCCAGCCAGCCGGGGTTGCCCCACGCCGTGGCCACCGCCACGGCCACCCGCTGGTGGGCCGCCGCCGCGGCCACGTCGCCGCGCGCGGCGGCCAGCCGCGCCAGCAGCGTCGCCGTCGGGCCCAGCGCCACCGACGCCGACTCCGCCGCGCACACCCCCGCGGCCCACGGCGCGAGCCCGGCCTCCGCCTCCGCGGTGCGCGCCGGGTCGCCCAGCGCCAGTCCCACCACGCCCCGGAAGTAGAGGAACACCTGGGTGTAGGGGTCGCGGCCGTAGCGCGGGAGCGCCGGGCCCAGCGCGCGGGCGCCCTCGGCGTCGCCGGCGAGCACCAGCGCCAGCGCCACGCTCTCCCGCAGGTCGTCGGGGGCGGCCGACAGCACCCGCTCGACGTCGGCGCGGCCCACCGGCGGCACGCCCGCGCCGGCGCCGGAGGCGTGCAGGCAGAGCCGGCCGATCACCCGCACCGACTCCGCGACGTCGCGGTACCAGCCGGCGTCCAGCAGCTCCTCGACGGCGTCGCCGTAGACCCGGTCGGCGTCGGCGCCGCGGCCCGCGCAGGCCAGCCGCATCCCCCCGTAGGCGCGCGCGATCCCGCGCAGCAGCCGCAGCCCGTGCCGGCCGGCCAGCTCCTCGGCCGCGGCGGCCTGCTCGTCGGCCGCGGCGAGGTCGAAGCGGGCGCACGCGTCCTGCAGCAGCACCAGCCGGGCCACCGCCTCGAAGACGCCGAGGCCGTGTCCGCGGGCCAGGTCGAGCAGTTCGGTGCCCAGCGCGGCGCGCTCGTCGGGCGCGGAGTCACGGTGGGTGTGCACGGCGCGGGCGGCCAGCGCGTGCGCCCGCGCCACCGGGTCCCCGGCGCGGCGGGCCGCCTCCAGGGCCGCGCGCGACACCGGCGCGGCGCGCTCGTCGAGGCGCTCCTCCAGCTCGGTGGCCAGCAGCGCCAGCAGGCGGGGCCGCAGCGGGTCGTCGTCGGAGAGGGAGGCGGCCAGCGCCTCGGTGCGCGCGAGGAACCGGTCGTCGACGGGGTCGACCCGCGGGTTCCAGAAGGTGGGGACGTCGGAGGACAGCAGGACCGCGGCGGTCAGCGGGGCGGGCGCGTCGTCGGGCAGCGCCGCCAGCGCCCGTGCCCGCAGGGAACGCGCCGGCCCGACGGCGCCGGCCAGCGCGGTGGCCGCGGCCTGCGCGGCCAGCAGACGGGCGAGCTCCGCGCCGTCGCCGGGCCGGGCGGTGGCCGTGGCGTCCGCCGCCCGGCCCCACATGACCGCGGCGTCGGCGTGCGCGAACCGCCGCTGCGCCAGCTCCGCCGCCGCCTCCGACCATCGGGCCGCCGCCGCGGCCGACCCGGGCCCGGCCGCGGCCGCGTGGTGGGCGAGCGCCGTCACGTCGTCGGGCCGGAGCTGCTCGAGGACGGCGGCGACCCGGCCGTGCAGCCGGGTGCGGCGCAGGGAGGAGAGGTCCTCGTAGAGGGTGTCGCGCACGAGCGCGTGCACGAAGCGCAGCCGGCCGGGTCCGGGCTCCACGAGCAGGCCGCTGACCAGCGCCGCCTCCAGCGCCTCGACCAGCGCCTCCTCGTCGTCCTCCCCGGCCGCGGCCAGGAGGACCTCCGCGTCGACGTCGCGGCCGATCACCGCGGCCAGCCGCAGCAGCGTGCCGGTGCGGGCGGGCAGCGCGGCGAGCCGGTGGCGGACGACGTCGCGCACGGTGCCAGGCACCGCGGCCACCTCGGCGCCGCCGCCCACCAGCCGGACCAGCTCGCGGACGTGGAACGGGTTGCCGTCGGCGCGCTCGGCGATCGCGGCGCGCGTGCGGCCGTCGACGGGCGTGATCGACCAGCGGGCCACGAGGGCGTCGACGGCGTCGCGGTCCAGGCCGCGCAGCCGCAGCGTCTCCGGCGAGCGGCGGGCGAGCGCGGCGAGGACGTCGGCCAGCGCGGCGCTCTCCTCGGGGCGGTGCCCGGCGACCAGCAGCACCGGCGAGCCGGCCAGGGCGGGCAGCACGTCGAGCAGCAGGGCGGTGGTCTCCCGGTCGGCGCGGTGCAGGTCGTCGACGGTGACCAGCAGGGGCGCGGTGGCGGCTGCCCGCGCGAGCCAGGCGGCGGCGGTGCGGTGCAGCCGGAACCGGTCGCCGGCGGGGTCGCCGCCGGCCGGGGCCGGCGCGTCGTCCGTGAGCAGCGCCGCCAGCGGGACGGGGTCCTCCGGCGGGCAGGTCGCAGCCAGCGCGCGCAGGGCCTCGGCCCACGGCCAGCCGGGCGGGGCGCCGTCGGTCTCGGGGCAGGACACGGCGAGCGTCGTCCAGCCGCGGGCGGCGAGGGTGGCGCGCAGCGAGTCCAGCACCGTCGTCTTGCCGCTGCCGGCCTCCCCGGCGAGCAGCGCCACCTCCAGCCGGCCCCCGGCCGCCCGGTCCGCGGCGGCCTCCAGGGCGGCGAGCTCGGCGTCGCGGCCCACCGGGCGCGGAGGTCCCGCGGCGGCCACGGGCGCCGGGCGGCCGGCGGCGGGGGCGGGCGCGCGGACGGGCAGCAGGTGCGGCGCCTGCGCCAGGACGTCGTCCTCCAGCGCCCGCAGCGCCGGCCCGGGGTCGACGCCGAGCTCCTCGGCGAGCCGGGCGCGCACGTCCCGCAGCGCGGCGAGCGCCTCGCCCTGCCGTCCGGCGCGGTAGAGGCCGAGCGCGAGCAGTCGCCAGCCCTCCTCGCGCAGCGGGTGCTCGGCGACGTGCGCGCGCAGCTGGGGCAGCGGGTCCCGGCCGCCGGGGGCGGCGAGGGCGGCGGCCGCGCGGCGCTCGACGGCGGTCAGCCGCAGCTCGTCCAGCCGGGCGGCCTCGGGCGCGGCCCACGGCTCGTCGGCGTACTCGGCGTAGGCCGGCCCGCGCCACAGGTCGATGGCCGCGGTGTAGCGCTGCCTGGCGGCGGCGGGGTCGGCCTCCAGGAGGCGGTCGCCCTCGTCGAGCAGCCGGGTGGCCTCGCCGACGTCGGTCGCGTCGCCCTCGGCCCGGATCGCGTAGCCCGGCGGCACCGTGACCAGCAGCCGCGCGGGGGTGCGGGGCGCCCGGCCCGGCTCGAGGACCCGGCGCAGGTGACTGACGTGCGCCTGCAGCGCGCCCGTCGCGTCGGCGGGGGAGGCGCCCTGCCAGAGGTCGGCGACCAGCAGTTCGGCGGGCACCATCCGCCCGCCCGCGACCAGCAGCCGGGCGACGACGGAGCGCTGCCGGCGGCCGCCGAGGTCCAGCGGGGCGCCGTCGCGGTCGGCGCCGACGGAGCCGAGGACCCGGAACCGGACCCGCCCCGTCTCACCGCTCATGACGGGCGCAGCGTAGGCGGCCGGACAGGCCCCGACCAGGTCGGATCCGGGGCCGCGCGACGCGGCAGCGGCCCCGGACCCGGGCTCAGGCGCTCTTCGGGCGGCGCGGTCGCGTGGAGGCCTTCGGCGCCGCCGGGGCGGTCGCGACCGGTGCGTCGTCGCCGGGGACGCCGAGGCGCCGCTCGAAGCCGGGCGGGACGACGACGTCGTCGCGGGACAGGTCGGCGGCGGACTCGCGGGCCAGGCCGGTGAGCGCCGAGCCGAGGCCGTCGCGGAGCAGGTCGAGGACGTTCTCGACGCCGGCCTGCCCGTTGGCCGCGAGGCCCCACAGGTAGGCGCGGCCGATCATCACGGCCTTGGCGCCCAGGGCCAGGGACTTGGCGACGTCGGAGCCGCGGCGGATGCCGCCGTCGAGCAGGACCTCGACCTGGTCGCCGACGGCCTCGGCGATCGCCGGGAGGGCGCGGATGGAGGCCGGGGTGCCGTCGAGGTTGTTGCCGCCGTGGTTGGACACCGAGATGGCGGTGACGCCGGCGTCCACGGCCCGCTTGGCGTCGTCGACGCGCATGACGCCCTTGAGCATGAACGGCTTGTCCGTGCCCCACAGCTCGCGCAGCCAGGCGACGTCCTCCCACGTGGGCATGGGCGACTGCATCCACGCGCCGTAGGCGCCGAAGAAGGTCGGCGGGGTCTCCGAGGGGTCGCCGACCATGTTCGGCACGCTGAGGTCGGGCAGCTTCATCGTGCGGGCGAACTGCAGCAGCCAGCGCGGCCGGAGCGCCACCTGCGGGGCGTAGCGGCGGACGGCCTCGAGGTCGATCTTCTCGGGGATGAAGGGGGAGCCCCAGTCCCGGCCGTAGGCGAAGGACCAGTCGAGGGTGGCGATCAGCCCGGCGGCGCCGGCGCGGCGGGCGCGCTCGACCTTGGCGGCCATGGTGTCGCGGTCGCCGACCCAGTAGAGCTGGAAGAAGGTCTTCGGGTTGGCGGCGATGACCTCCTCCATCGGCTTGCTGGCCATCGACGACAGGCCCATGGCCACGCCGCGGGTAGCGGCGGCGCGGGCGACGGCGACCTCGCCGTCGGGGTGCACCGCCTGCACGCCGGTGGGGCTGATCAGCACCGGCATGGAGACCTCCTGGCCCATGACGGTGGTGGTCATCTGCCGGGCGTTGGCGAGGCCCGCGGTGTGCGGGGCGAAGCCGAGCTCGTCGAAGGCCCGCAGGTTGTCGTCGACGGTCAGGCCCTTCTCGGAGCCGGCGACCAGGGCGCCGTAGACGCCCTTGGGCAGCCTGCGCTTCGCCCGCCGCTGGGCCTCGGCCACGGTCTCGAACCACGCGTTCGCCACTGTCGTCTCCGTCCGCTCGGCCCCTGACCCACCGCCGGTGGCACTGAGTGCCACCCTAGCGCCGCGGATGTCGCGCAGGCCACACCCCAGGACGACGCGACCCCCCGGCCGGAGGGCCGAGGGGTCGTGGGGAGCGGCCGGCGCGGGGCCGGCCGTGCTCAGTGGCGGGGGCTCAGCGGCGCGCGGCCAGCGCGGCGATCTCGTGCGCCGACTCCAGCGTCGGGGCGGAGGCCAGGGCGCGGGCGATCTCGCGGTCGTCACGGCGACGGGCGCGGGTGGCGCGGGCGGAGTCCAGGGCGGAGCGCAGGCGGGTCATGACGGGTCCTCCTCGTGCGACGGTCGACGGCGACGGTCGCTCCCGGCCGTTGCCGGCGGGCCCCGCGGTGTCGTCCCGGTCACAGAAAACCGGCTCCGACCTGCTGGGTCTGCATCTCCAACTGTCCTCCTTGAGGACCGTCCGCGCCAGCCCCCCGGGCGTGATCCGCGCGTCACCCGGCCCGGTGGGACGGCGGTCACACCGCGGCGCTAGCGTCGGCCGCGCCGCACCGTCCGCGACCCGGGAGGCCGTCCTGCCCAGCACCGTCGTCCCCGGCGGCGTCAGCACGCCGCAGCTGTCCGCGCACCTCGCCGTCCCGCCGGTGGGGGAGGGGCCCTGGCCGGGCGTCGTGGTCGTGCACGAGGTCTTCGGGCTCACCGACGACGTCCGCCAGCACGCGGACCGGCTCGCCGCCGCGGGCTACCTCGCGGTCGCCCCCGACCTGTTCAGCGCCGGCGGGAAGCGCCGCTGCCTGCGCTCGACGTTCCGCGCGCTGAACAGCGGGCAGGGCCCGGCGTTCGGCGACCTCGAGGCCGCCCGCCGCTTCCTCGCCGACCGCGACGACTGCACCGGCCGGATCGGGGTGCTCGGTTTCTGCATGGGCGGCGGCTTCGCGCTCATGGGCGCCACCCGCGGCTTCGACGTCGCCGCGCCCAACTACGGCTTCCTGCCGAAGGACGCCGAGCGGGTGCTCGCCGGCGCCTGCCCGGTCGTCGCCAGCTACGGCCGGCGCGACGTCGCGCTGCGGGGCACCGCCGCCCGGCTGGAGCGGATCCTCACCGATGCCGGTGTCCCGCACGACGTGCACGAGTACCCCGGCGCCGGGCACTCCTTCCTGAACCACCACAACGCGGGGCCGTTCACCGCGCTGGAGAAGGTCGTCGGCGTCGGCTACCACCAGCCCTCGGCCGAGGACGCCTGGGGCCGCATCCTGCGCTTCCTCGATCGGCACCTGCGGAGCGCGGCGTGACCGGCCCGCTCGCGGGCCTGCGCGTGGTCGAGCTCGGCGGCATCGGCCCCGGCCCGCACGCGGCGATGGTGCTCGCCGACCTCGGCGCCGACGTCGTCCGGGTGGAGCGGCCCGCCGGCGGTCTGCGGATGTCCGAGGGCGGCCGCGACGTCGTGATGCGCGGCCGGCGCCCGGTCGCCGCCGACGTCAAGACCGACGAGGGCCGCGAGCTCGTGCTCTCCCTCGCCGCGCACGCCGACGTGCTCGTCGACGTCTTCCGGCCCGGCGTCGCCGAGCGCCTCGGCCTCGGCCCCGACGCCTGCCACGAGCGCAACCCCGGGCTGGTCTACGCGCGGATGACCGGCTGGGGTCAGGACGGGCCGTGGGCGCAGCGGGCCGGGCACGACGTCAACTACCTGTCGCTCACCGGCACGCTGGCGGCCCTCGGTCACCCGGGCGAGACGCCGCGGGCGCCGCTGAACCTCGTCGCCGACTACGCCGGCGGCTCGATGCTGCTGCTGGTCGGCATCCTGTCGGCGCTGCACGAGCGGACCGTGTCGGGCTGCGGGCAGGTGGTCGACGCCGCGATGGTCGACGGCGTCGCGCTGGTCTCGCAGCTCATGTGGTCGATGCGCGGCATGGGCGTGTGGTCCGACCGGCCCGGCACCAACCTGCTCGACGGCGGCGCGCCCTTCTACGACGTCTACCCCTGCGCCGACGGCCGGTTCGTCGCGGTCGGGGCGCTGGAGCCGCAGTTCTACGCCCAGCTGCTCGCGGGCCTCGGCCTCGCGGACGCGGGCCTGCCGGCGCAGATGGATCCCGGCGGCTGGCAGCGGCTGCGCGAGGAGTTCACCCGCGCCTTCGCGGCGGAACCGCGGGAGCACTGGGAGCGGGTGTTCGAGGGCACCGACGCCTGCGTCACCCCGGTGCTCGAGCCGGGCGAGGCGCCGGCGCACCCGCACCTGGCCGCCCGCGGCACGTTCACCGAGGTCGGCGGGGTGGTGCAGGCGGCGCCCGCCCCGCGCTTCTCGCGCACGCCGCCCGGTCCCGCCGCGCCGGTCGCCGACGGCCCGGCCGACGCCGCCGCCGTCGTGGCGGAGTGGTCGCGGCCCCGCTGACGGGGCCGCACGAGCCCGCGGTCCGCCGCGGAGGAGGGGGCACGCCCGTGTCCGAACCGGTCCTGGTCGAGCGCCGCGGCGCCGTGCAGGTCATCACGATCAACCGGCCCGAGGCGAAGAACGCCCTCGACGCCGCCGTGGCGCGGGGCGTCGCCGCCGCCGTCGACGAGCTCGACGCCTCCGACGAGCTGCGGGCCGGCGTCCTCACCGGCGCGGGCGGCACCTTCTCCGCCGGCATGGACCTCAAGGCGTTCCTGCGCGGCGAGCGGCCGGCCATCGAGGGCCGCGGGCTGTGCGGCATCACCCAGACCCCGCCGCGCAAGCCGCTCCTGGCCGCCGTCGAGGGCTGGGCGCTGGCCGGCGGTTTCGAGCTGGTGCTCGCCTGCGACCTCGTCGTCGCCGGCCGGGGGGCCCGCTTCGGTGTGCCGGAGGTGAGCCGCTCGCTGGTGGCCGCCGCCGGCGCCGCGCTGTTCCTGCCGCGGCGGATCCCGCAGGCGATCGCGATGGAGATGCTGCTGACCGGGCAGCCGGTCGACGCGGAGCGCGCGGCCGCCGTCGGGCTGGTCAACCGGGTCGTCGACGACGGCGGCGCGCTGGAGGCCGCCGTCGAACTGGCCGGCGTGATCGCCGCCAACGGCCCGCTCGCGGTGGCGGCGACCAAGCAGATCGCCCGCTCGACCGCCGACTGGACCGCCGAGGAGGGCTGGGCCCGGCAGCAGGAGCTCATCGAGCCGGTGTTCTCCTCCGAGGACGCGCGCGAGGGCGCGACCGCCTTCGCCGAGCGCCGCGCCCCGGTCTGGCGCGGCCGCTAGTCCTCCGGCGGCAGGCCCGTCGTCGCCCGGACGACGAGCTCGGTGGGGAGCGTGAGCGGGGGCGGCGCCGGGCGGCCGGCGATCGCGTCGAGCAGCGCGGCCGCCGCCGCCCGGCCCTTCTCCCGGACCGGCTGGCGCACGGTCGTCAGGCCGAGGCCCGCGGCCGGGGCGGCGTCGTCGAACCCGGCGACCGACAGGTCCTCCGGGACGCGCAGCCCGCGGCGGGCGGCCACCGCGAGTGCGCCCTCGGCGAGCCGGTCGCTCAGGCACAGCAGCGCCGTCGGCGCGGGGGAGAGGCCGAGCACCGCCTCCGCGCCGGCGGCGCCGACGTCGGGGGTGCTGTCCTCGCCGTGCCACACCGGCACCGCCGACCAGTCCAGCCCGGCCCGCTCGACGGCGTCGCGGTAGCCGGCCAGCCGGTCGCGGGTGACGGCGTAGGTGGCCGCGTCCTGCACGCCTGCGCCGGCCAGGCCGCGCTCGATCGGCTCGGCGTGCATGCCGAAGGAGACGACGGCGATCCGCCGGTGCCCGAGGGCGAGCAGGTGCTCCGCGACCCCGGCCGCGGCGGCCCGGTCGTCGACGCCCACCCACGGCGTCCCGGGCGCCCCGAGCTCCGCCAGCCGGGCGGGCCGGGGCTGGTCGACCACGGCCAGCGGCAGCCCGCGGGCGGCGGCCGCGGCGAGCAGCGGGTCGTCGTCGCCCAGGGAGCAGACGACCAGCCCGTCGACGACGGCGCCGTGCACGGCGGCGAGCCGGCGGCGGGCGTCGGTGGACCCCGGCACCAGCAGCAGCCCCGCGCCGGCGGGCTCGGCCACCGCGGACGCGCCGGCCAGCAGGGCGAGCGCAACCGGGTCGTCGAAGGCGTAGGACAGGCCGTTGTCGTAGGCGACGCCGATCGCGCCGACCCGCCCGCGGCGCAGCCCGGCCGCCAGCGGGTTCGGGCCCGGGTAGCCGAGCCGGCGGGCGGTGTCCAGCACCCGCTCGCGCAGCTGCGGGGAGAGCTGGTCGGGCCGGGAGAAGGCGTTGGAGACCGTCTTCGCCGACACCCCGAGCTCGGCGGCGACGTCGCGCAGCGTCCTCGGGCGGTCGGCGGGCACGGTCCCATCCTGCGCGCTTCATCGATGAAGAAGACGGGTAGGGGTGCCCGCATGCCCCCGGGAGCCGCCCCTCCGCGGGCCGCGCGCGGCGCGGTGGCCGTGCTCTGCGCGGTCCAGTTCACCGACGTCCTCGGCACCACGCTGGTGGTGGCCGCGCTACCGGCGGTGCTCGCCGACCTCGGCGCCCCGCCGTCGGCGGCCACGCCCGTCGTCACCGTCTACTCCGTCCTCTTCGGCGCGCTGCTCGTCCTCGGCGCCCGCCTCGGCGACCGGTACGGCGCCGTGCGCGTGCTGCAGGCCGGGCTGGTGCTGTTCGGGCTGGCCTCGCTGGCGGCGGCGACCGCCCCGTCGGTGGGGGTGCTCGTCGCCGCCCGCGGCGTCCTCGGCGCCGCGGCCGCGCTGTCGGTGCCGCCGGCGCTGCGGCTGCTCACCGCCGCCGCCCCGGACGGGGAGCCGCGACGCCGCGCGCTGGCCGCGTGGAGCGCCGCCGGTGCCGCCGCGGGCGCGGCCGGGCTGGTCCTCGGCGGGGTGCTCACCGACCTCGCCGGCTGGCGGACGCTGTTCTGGCTGTCGGTGCCGCTCGCGGTGGCCCTGCTCGCCGCGGTGCGCGCCACCGCGCCCGCGGCGCCGCGGCAGGCCGCCGGGCGGCTCGACGTCGCCGGCGCGGCGGTGCTCGCGGCGTCGGTGGCCGCCGTCGTCGGCGGGGCCGCGCTGCTCGAGCACGGCGGGCACCGGGCGGCCGGCGGACTGCTCGTGGCGGCCGGCGCCGCCCTGGCCGCGGCGCTGCCCGCGGTCGAGCGCCGCGCCGCGGACCCGCTGCTGCCCCCGGCGGCGCTCCGGCACCCGGGCCTGCGGGCCGGCGCGCTCGCCTCGGCGGCCAACACGGCCGCCACGTCGTCGGCGGTCACCCTCGCGACGCTGCACCTGCAGGACGAGGCCGGGTTCGGGCCGACGGCGGCCGGGCTGGCACTCGTCCCGTTCAGCCTGTGCGTGGTCGCGGGCGCCGCCCTGGCCGCCCGGGTGCTGCGCCGCACCGAGCCCCGCACGGCCGCCGCGGCGGGCCTCGCCGTCATCGCCGTCGGCGACGCCGGGCTGCTCGGGGCGCTGCTCTCGCCGTGGGCGGTGCCGGTGGCGGCCGCCGTCGCGGGGCTGGGCATCGGGCTGTCGTCGGTGGCGGCCACGTCGCTGGGCACCTCCGTCCCGTCGGAGCTGCAGGGCACCGCGGCCGGGGTGGTCAACACCGCCGCCCAGCTCGGCACCGCGCTGGGCGTCGCCGTCGTGCTGCTCGTCGCCGGTGCGGCCGGCGCGGCGGCGGGCTGGCTCACCGCCGCCGCGGTCGCCCTGGCCGTGGCCGCGGCGCTGCTCCGGTCCCGCGGCCGGGCCGCCGCGGACCGGGGTTAGTGTGCCGGGCACCACACCAGTCGAGGGGAGCAACGATGCGTGACGCGGTGATCGTGGAGGCGGTGCGCGCGCCGGTGGGCAAGCGCAACGGCGGCCTGTCCGGGGTGCACCCGGTCGACCTGTCGGCGCACGTGCTGACGTCGCTGGTCGAGCGGGCGGGCCTGGACCCGGCGCAGGTCGACGACGTGATCTGGGGCTGCGTCTCCCAGGTGGGCGAGCAGACCTTCGACATCGCCCGCACCGCCGTGCTCGCCGCGGGCTGGCCGGAGACCGTGACGGGCGTGACCGTCGACCGGCAGTGCGGCTCCTCGCAGCAGTCGGTGCACTTCGCCGCCGCGGGCCTGGTCTCGGGCCAGTACGACGTCGTCGTGGCCGGCGGGGTCGAGTCGATGTCGCGGGTGCCGATGGGCAGCGCCCGGCAGGACGCCAACCCGTTCGGCAGCCGGTTCGCCGAGCGCTACGGCGGGGTGAAGATCAACCAGGGCCTGGGCGCGGAGGAGATCGCGCGGCGCTGGGGCCTGTCGCGGCAGCAGTGCGACGAGTTCTCCGTTGCCAGCCACGAGAAGGCCGCCGCCGCCCGCGCCGAGGGCCGCTTCGACGCCCAGATCGCCCCGGTCACCACGCCCGACGGCACGGTCGTGAGCCAGGACGAGGGCATCCGAGAGTCCACGGTGGAGAAGCTCGGCTCGCTCAAGCTGGCCTTCAGCGAGGACGGCGTCATCACCGCCGGCAACTCCTCGCAGATCTCCGACGGGTCGGCCGCGCTCCTCATGACCACGTCGGAGAAGGCCGCCGAGCTCGGCCTGCGCCCGATCGCCCGCGTGCACACCGCCGTCCTGGCCGGGGCCGACCCGGTGATCATGCTGACCGCGCCGATCCCGGCGACCCAGAAGGCGCTGGAGAAGTCGGGGCTGTCGATCGACGAGATCGGCGCGTTCGAGGTGAACGAGGCGTTCGCGCCGGTGCCGCTGGCCTGGCTCGCGGAGATGGGCGCCGACACCAAGGCGCTCAACCCCAACGGCGGCGCCATCGCCCTCGGCCACCCGCTCGGCGGCTCGGGCGCGCGGATCATGACGACGCTCGTGCACCACATGCGCGACAACGGCATCCGCTACGGCCTGCAGACGATGTGCGAGGGCGGCGGCCAGGCCAACGCCACCATCCTCGAGCTGCTCTGACCCCGCCGGGTCCGCCTCCCGCGCGCGGGAGGCGGCCCTGGCTCCGCTCCTGGGGTGTTCCCCGGTCTCCGGGGGCCCTGCAGGACCCCGGGAGCGCGGGATCGACCCCAGGAGCCGCCCCCGCACGAGCCCGGGCCCGGGGTCGCCTGCAGCGGCGGCCCCGGGCCCGGTTACGTTCGGCGGCCGTGAGCGCCGACGCCGGGGACCCCACGCTGCTCGACGTGCTGACGCTCGAGGAGCTGGACCGCGACCTCTACCGCAGCACCCTGCTGTTCGCCGACCCCTTCCCGCTGTACGGCGGCCAGGTCGCGGCGCAGGCGCTGCTCGCCGCCGGCCGCACGGTGGCCCCCGACCGGCTGCCGCACTCGCTCCACGGCTACTTCCTGCGCAGCGGCGACGCCGCGCGGCCGGCGGTCTTCCACGTCGACCGCGACCGCGACGGCGGCTCGTTCTCCGCCCGCCGCGTCGTGGCCGTGCAGGGCGGCGAGGTGGTGCTGTCGATGTCGGCGTCGTTCCAGGCGCCCACCGCCGGACCCGACCTGCAGGTGGCCGCCGCGCCCGCCGCCGAGGACCCCGCCGACGCCGAGCCGGTGCAGCTGCCGCGGCTGTTCTCCTTCGAGGGCCGCCGCCCCTCGCAGCCCTATCCGGACGCCTCGTGGCCCACCCGCTTCTGGGCCCGCGCCACCGTGCCGCTGCCCGACGACCCGCTGCTGCACGCCTGCGCGCTGCTCTACCTCTCCGACATCGGCACGGGCCTCTCGGCGCTGCCGGAGGACGAGGCGGCGCCCGGGCCGACGCTGGACCACGCCGCCTGGTTCCACCGCCCGGCCCGGCTCGACGAGTGGGTGCTCATGGACCTGGTCCCGCACACGGTGGCCGGCGGCCGCGGCTGGTACACCGGTGCGGTGACCACCGCCGACGGGGTGCTGGCCGCGAGCCTGACGCAGGAGACGCTGTTCCGGCCGGGCCGCAACCCGTTCCGTCCCGGCCGCTGACCGTTCCGCCGGGACACCTGCGAGGATGGTCAGCCAGCGAGGGGGAGGGATCTGACGTGGCGAAGCACCGGGCACCCGATGGTGGCCCCACCGACTTCGACGCGGCCACGGCCGCGCTGGCCGACGTCTCGGGTGACTACGTCATCGACGTCGCGCACACCCGCATCGGCATCCGTGCCCGGCACGCGATGGTCACGACGGTCCGGGGGTCGTTCACCGACTTCGCCGGGGAGGCGCACCTCGACGTCGCCAAGCCCGGCGCGAGCTCGGTGGCCATCCGCATCCGGACGGCGAGCATCGACACCGGCCAGGCCGACCGCGACGCGCACCTGCGCTCGCCGGACTTCCTCGACGTCGAGCGGTGGCCGGAGATCGTGTTCGCCTCCACCGAGGTCGAGCAGCTCGACGACGAGGTCTACGAGGTCACCGGTGACCTGACCATCCGCGACGTGACCCGCCCGGTCACGGTGGAGTTCGCGCTGACCGGCTCGGCGAAGGACCCGTTCGGCAACACCCGGGTCGGCTTCGAGGGCGCGCTGGCGATCAAGCGCAGCGACTGGGGCCTGACCTGGAACACGCCGCTCGACACCGGCGGCGTGCTGGTCAGCGACCGGATCCAGATCGAGTTCGACGTCTCGGTGATCCGCTCCGCCTGACGGCTCCGGGCGGGTCAGCGGCGCGGGCGCTGCCCCGTGGCGGGCAGCGTCCCGGTCCACAGCACGTCCTCGGCGACGTCGCGCAGCTTGCGGTTGGCGTGGCTGCTGGCGGTGCGCAGGGCGTCGAAGGCCTGCTCGGCGGTCAGCCGACGGGAGGCCATGAGGACGCCGATCGCCATGCCGATGCGCCGGTTGGAGCCCAGCGCCGCCCGCAGGCCCTCGTTCTCCGCCTCCAGGTCGCGCAGGCGCGCCCGCAGCACCGCGGTCCCGGCGTCCGGCATCGCCGGGATGCGGGGCACGTCAGGGGCGGGCAACGGGCGCAGCGAGCGGTGCCGCTCGGCGATCCGCTGCAGGGAGGCCCGCGCGCGCTCGCGGCCCTCGGCGGCGTCGGCGCGCACGGCGCGGGCCCAGGCGGCCAGGACGGCGCCGTCGCGCGCGGGATCGGCCGACCGGCCGGCCGCGCTGAGCAGGGTGCCGTCGGGCTCGCCGGCGGTGAGGGCGCCGAGGGGATCGGACGGGGCGGCCACCGGCGACCTCCTCGGATCCGGGCCGGCTGACCTCCCCAGTCTGCCGCGCCCGGCGCCGGCGTGCCCTGCTCAGTCCCCGCCGGGACGGACGACGTCGTAGCGGACGACGGCGAACTCGCCGTTCTGCGCCACCTCGCGGGTGACCAGCTCGACGTGCGCCGGCAGCAGCGGCATGCCCGCGCCCAGCGTGACCGGCGCGATCGACACGACCACCTCGTCGAGCAGCCCTGCCTCCGCGAACCGCGCGGCCACCGGCCCGCCGCCGACGATCCACACGTCGAGGTCGCCGGCCGCGGCGACCATCTCGGCGTGCAGCGCCCGCAGCTCCCCGTCGGTGTCGGCGGCGGTGAACCGGATGTCGCGGCCCTCGTAGGGCGTCAGCTGCCGGTGGGTGAGCACCCACGCGGGCTGGTCGTAGGCCCAGTCCTCGCCCTGCCGCTGCACCCACTCGTAGGTCGAGGCGCCCATCACCAGCGAGCCGACGGTCTTCTCGAACGCCTTGTAGCCCAGGGCGCCCTCGTGGTCGGCCTCGCGGGTCAGGAGCCAGTCCAGCGAGTGCTCGGCGCTCGCGATGAAGCCGTCGAGCGTGGTGGCGGTGTAGTAGACGGTGCGGGTCATCGGTTCCTCCGGGTCAGCCAGTCGAGGGGGTCGCCGGTGTCGACGGCGACACCGGCCGCGCGCAGCCAGGTCCGCGCCAGCAGGCGGCGGTGCGCGGAGTAGGTGAGGACGTGCGCCACGACGCCGGCGAGCACGAAGCTCTCCGGCGGGTCGCAGAGCGCGTCGACGAGCCGGTCGTTCCAGGCGCCGCGCCGGGCGACGTCGCGCACGGCCGCGAGCCACCGGGGCGCGACGGCGGCGTGCCGGTCGAGCAGGGTGGCGACGTCGTCGCCACCGCGGGCCGGGGTGTCGCGGCCCTCGATCGAGGCGACCCAGACCTCCAGCGTCCACACCTCGTGGTCGAGGACGGCGGCCAGCGTCTCCTCCGGCCCGTCCCAGGGCAGCACCTCGGCCCCGGGCGCGCGCACCCGCCGGTACTCCTCGTCCGGCAGGCCCTTCGCCAGCTCCAGCAGCCCCCGGGTGTCCTCGACGCCGTGGTGCACCAGCAGCGCGGTCACCTCGTCGCCGCGGCGCACCGGCTCGTCGGACACCCACAGCGACGCCGGCGGGTGGAAGTGCAGGCCGTTGGGCGCCGGCAGCCAGTGCGCGTCACGCCCGCCGGCCGCCCCACCGGCCCCGTCCCCGGCCCCGGTCACGGCGCTCGGCGGGGACCCGTAGGCGCGGGCGAAGGCGCGGCTGAACCCCTCGACCGACTCGTAGCCGGCGGCGAAGGCGGCGTCGGTCACGCTCGCGCCCTGCCGCAGCTGCCAGGCCGCGCGCTCGAGGACCACCCGCCGGCGCAGCGCGACCGGCGACTCGCCGGCCCCGCCGGACACCTGGCGGCTGAAGTGGAACGGGGAGGCGTAGGCGTCGCCGGCCATGTCGGCGAGCGAGCGGTTGTCCTCGTCGAGGACGGCGTCGAGCAGTTCGCGCAGGCGGTCACGTCCGGGCGGGGTCACGACGACGAGTCTGGCGAGCCGGGGGCCTCCCGCGCCCGACCGATCTTGCGCCGTCTCAGCCGGCCGCCCAGGCGCGCTCCACGGAGGCGCGGCAGCGGTCCGGGTCGTCGCCCGCCGCCGTCAGCAGCGCGACGGTGGTGGCGGACGCCTGCGGTGCGAGGACCGCGGCCGGCAGCACGCCCTGCACCACGAGGGAGACCAGCCCGTGCCCGGCCGCCCAGGAGCGGGTGGCCAGCGCCAGGGGGTCGGTGCCGGGGTCGAGCCGGCCCTCGTCGCGGGCGCGGGCGACGGCGTCGACCAGCCGCTGGAAGGTGGCGTCGGCGGCCGCGGCGTCGGCCAGGTCGGCGCGGGCGTCGAACATCGCGCGGTACAGCTCCGGGGCCTCCAGCGCGTTGCGGGCGTAGGCGACGCCGTGGGCCGCCACGTCGTGCACCGGGTCGCCGGTTCGGGGGACGGCGGCCAGCCGGGCGGCGAGCCGGGTGAAGCCCTCCTGCCGCACCGCGCTCCACAGCCCCGGCATCCCGCCGAAGTGCGTGTAGACGGCCATGGTCGAGGCGCCCGTCCCCTCGACCAGCGCGCGCAGCGTCACCGGCTCCCGGGCGGCGAGCATCCGCGCCGCCCGCTCGACCAGCAGGGACCGGAGTGCGGGATCGGGTCTTCGGGGCACTGGCGCACCGTAGCATAGCGCTGCTATGTTACGGCCCCCGCCACTCCCGAGGAGGAACCGTGACCGTCCAGCTGATCGACCCGCCCGGCCTGCCCGTCCCCGGCGTCTACCGGCAGATGGCCGTGGCCACCGGCAGCCGCACCGTCTACCTGGCCGGCCAGGTCGCCCGCACCGCCGAGGGGGAGCCGGTCGGCGCCGGCGACCTCGCGGCGCAGACCGAGCAGGCGTTCCTCAACGTGGCCACCGCGCTGGACGCCGCCGGCGGCACGGTCGACGACGTCGCCAAGCTCGTCCTGTACGTCGTCGACTGGAGCCCCGACAAGCTGGCTGCGCTCGGCGAGGGCGTGGCCCGGGCGTCGGCCCGGCTCGGCCGCGACCTGACCCGGCCGGTCACCCTCATCCCGGTGGCCGCGCTGGCCGAGCCGGACCTGCTCATCGAGGTCGACGCCACCGCCGTCCTCGACTGACCGCCGTCACCGGCCCCGGAGCGCCCGCCAGACGGTCTCCGGGGTCAGTGGCATGTCCACCGAGTCGACGTCGAGGGCGTCGCAGACGGCGTTGACCACCGCCGGCGGCACCCCGATGCACCCCGCCTCGCCGGCGCCCTTCGCGCCGAACGGCTGGTTCGGGTTGGGCACCGCGGTCTCCTCCAGCTGCACCGGCGGCACGTCGGCGGCGGTGGGCAGCAGGTGGTCGAGCAGCGAGGTGGCCGCCGGGCGGCCGTCGGGCGCGGTGACCGCCTCCTCGGTGAGCGCCTGCCCGAGCCCCTGGGTGACCGAGCCGTAGCCCTGGCCGTCGACGAGCAGCGGGTTGACCACCACGCCGTAGTCGTCGACGGCGACCAGCCGCTGCACGTCGACGACGCCGAGGTCGGGGTCGACCTCCACCACCGCGGCGTAGGCGCCGTAGGGGAAGGCCTGCGGCGGGGTGAAGGACTGCTCGCCGGTGAGCGGGCCGGTGGCCGCCGCGACCTCGGCCAGCGTCATCGGCTGCGCGCCGGGCGCCGACAGGACCCCGGCGGCGTAGGAGACGGCGTCGTCGGCGGTGCCGCGGTGCACGGCGAACCGGCGGCGGGCCTCCTGCACCAGCCGCTGCGCGGCGTGCCACAGCGCGCCGCCGCCGACCTGCATCGACCGGCTGCCGAAGCTGCCGAACCCGTCGGGCACCTCGGCGGTGTCGCCCTGCACGACCCGGACGGCGTCGAGGTCGACGTCCAGCGCCGCCGCGACCACCTGCGCGAACGACGTGAGATGCCCCTGCCCGGTCGACTGCGAGCCGGTGCGCGCCACCACGGTGCCGTCCGGGCAGGCCTCGACCGCGCCGTACTCGGGGGTGTGCGGCGCCGCCCCGGACCGCTCGACGTAGGTGGCCAGCCCGATGCCCAGCGGCCGCCCGCCGTCGGCGCGGCGGCGGGCCTGCTCGGCGCGGACGTCGTCGTACCCCACCTCCGCGAGCAGTCTCTCCAGCGCCGCGCCGTAGTCGCCGGAGTCGTACGTGCGGCCGGTCGGCGTCTCGTACGGGAGCTCGTCGGGGCGGAGGAGGTTGCGCCGGCGGAGCTCGGCGGGGTCCATCCCGAGCCGGCGGGCCAGCAGGTCCACCGTCCGCTCCACCGCGTAGGCCGCCTCCGGGCGCCCCGCGCCGCGGTAGGAGGAGCTGGGCGGCGTCGTGGTGAGCACGCAGGTGGCCCGCGCGCCCACCCGCGGCGTCCGGTACGCGCCGGTGGCCATCCCGACGGTGAAGGACGGCACCTGGGCACCGGTGTGCGGATAGGCGCCGAGGTCGGCGAGCACGTCGAGCGAGTAGGCGAGGATCCGGCCGTCGGCGTCGGCGGCCATGCGCGTGACCTGGTCCTGGCCGCGCCCGCGGGTGGCCGCCGTCATCGCCTCGATGCGGTCCTCCGACCAGCGCACCGGCCGCCCGGTCAGCCGGGCGAGCGCCACCGCGACGACGTACTCGGGATAGCCCTGGCTCTTCGCGCCGAACGCGCCGCCGGTGGCCGGCACGACCACCCGCACCTGCCGCGGGTCGAGCGCGAACGCCTCGGCCAGCGCCCCGCGCAGGCTGTGCGGCGCCTGGTGGGACACCCACACGGTCCCCCCGCCGCCGTCGTCGGGGCGGGCCAGCACCGCGCGGCCCTCCAGCGAGGTGGGCAGCAGCCGGGGCTGGCGGAACCGGCCCTCGACGACGACCGGCGCGCCGGCGAACGCGTCCGCGAGGTCGTCGGGCGTCTCGTCGGAGGTGTGCACCTGCGCCACGTTGTCGCGGCCGTCCCAGAGCCGCGGGGCGTCGTCGGCCAGCGCCGCGCGGACGCCGAGCACCGGGGGCAGCTCCTCGACGTCGAGGACGACCCGGCGGGCGCCGTCCTCGGCGTGCGCCCGGCTGTCGGCGGCGACCACGGCCACCGGCTGGCCGACGAAGCGCACCCGGTCGGCGGCCAGCGCGGCCCAGTCCCGGCCGGCCAGCGCGCCCCGGCCGGCCGGCGGCACCGGGGTGGGCGGCAGGCCGGGCAGGTCGGCGGCGGCCCAGGCGCCGGCGACGCCGGGCACCTCCCGCGCGGCGGTCACGTCGGCGCCGCGCAGCCGCCCGTGCGCCACCGGGCTCCGGACGAACGCGAGCTCCAGGACCGGGGCGCCGACGTCCGCGGCGGTCAGGTCGGCGACGGTGCGGGCGCGACCGGTCAGGAGGTCGGCGTCCTCCCGGCGCGGCAGCGGATCGCCGAGACGGCGCATGACCCGACCCCTTCCGTGGGCACTGTTGCCCGGTGCACCTACCCGATCGCCGGCCGGGGAAGCCGTGAAGCTCCCGCCGATCAGCTACCGCCGGGCCGGCTCCGCCGACGAGGCGGTCGCGCTGCTGGCCGAGTCGGGCGACGACGCGGCGGTGCTCGCCGGCGGGCAGAGCCTGCTGCTGGAGCTGCGCTACGGCGACGTGCGCCGCGGCGTCCTGGTCGACCTCGCGGGCGCGGCGGACCTCGCCGGCCTGGCCGTGGCCGACGGCGAGCTGCGCCTGGGCGCGCTGGTCCGGCACGCCGCCGTCGAGCGGCTGGAGCTCGACGACCCGCTCGCGCGGCTGCTGCGCCGCGCGGCCGCCTACGTGGCGCACCCGCCGATCCGGGCTCGGGGCACCTTCGCCGGGTCGCTGGCCTGGGCGCACCCGGCCGCCGAGTGGTGCGCGCTGGCCCGGGCGCTGGACGCGCGGATGACCGTGCGCGGCCCGGCGGGGGAGCGGGAGGTCGCCGCCGCCGACTGGTTCCGCGGGCCGCACCGCACGCAGCGCGCCCCGGACGAGGTGCTCACCGCGGTGACGCTGCCGCTGCTCGGCGCGGGTGCCGGCGTCGGGTTCGCCGAGCTGCGCCGCACCTCCGGCAGCTTCGCGCTGGCCGCCGCCGGCTGCGCCGTGCACGTCGCGGCCGGCCGGGTGACGCGGGCCCGCATCGGGCTGGCCAACGCCGCCGGCGTCCCCGTGCGCGCGGCGGAGGCCGAGGCGGCCCTGGTGGGCAGCGACGGGTCCCCGGAGGCGGTGTGCGCGGCCGCCGACGCCGCGGCCGCCGCGGCCGACCCGGCGTCCGAGCCGCACTGCTCGGCGGAGTACCGGCGGCACGCGCTCGGCGTGCTCACCGCGCGGGCGCTCACCGAGGCGCTGGGGGAGGCGGCCTGATGGACGTGCGGATGACCGTGAACGGGCAGCCGCGGCGGGTCGCCGTCGAGGCCCGCGACTCCCTCGCCGACGTCCTGCGCGACGGCCTCGGCCTCACCGGCACCAACCTCGCCTGCGAGCACGGGGTGTGCGGCTCGTGCACCGTCTCGGTCGACGGCGAGGCGGTGCGCTCCTGCCTCGTGCTCGCGCTGCAGTGCGAGGGGTCCGAGGTGCGCACCGTGGAGGGGCTGGCCGACGGCGACCGGCTCTCCCCGCTGCAGGAGGCGTTCTCCGCCGAGCACGGGCTGCAGTGCGGCTTCTGCACGCCGGGCTTCCTCACGCTGCTGCAGCAGGCCCTCGACGACGACCCCTTCCTGGACCGGGACGAGCAGAAGCTGACCGAGCTGCTGGCCGCGAACCTCTGCCGCTGCACCGGCTACGTCGGCATCCGCCGCGCCGTCGTGCGCGCGGCCCGGGCCGGCCGCGGCGAGCCGCCCGCGGCCGACTGACACCCGCCGATCCCGCCATCCGCACCCGCACCACCCCGGAAGGACCCCCGTGCCACCCCGAGCCCAGACCGACGCGCCCCCCTGCGCCGCCCCCGGCGACGAGTTCCGCCCCGACCCGAAGCGCTGGTCGGCGCTGTCGGTGACGCTCGTCGTCGGCTTCATGACCCTGCTCGACGTCAGCATCGTGTCGGTGGCCCTGCCCTCGCTGCAGACCGACCTCGGTGCGACGCCGGCGACCGTGCAGTGGGTGGTCTCGGGCTACGCGCTCACCTTCGGCCTGGTGCTCGTGCCCGCGGGCCGGCTCGGCGACGCTCTCGGCCGGCGCCGGCTGTTCCTCGTCGGCCTCGCCGGGTTCGTGCTCTCCAGCGCGGCCGCGGGCGCGGCGCCGTCGGTGGGCTGGCTGATCGCCGCCCGGCTGGTGCAGGGCCTGGCCGCGGGCTGCCTCGCGCCGCAGAACTCCGCGCTCATCCAGCAGCTGTTCCGCGGGCCCGAGCGCGGGCGGGCGTTCGGCCTGTTCGGCGCCACGGTCGGCATCTCGACCGCCGTCGGGCCCATCGCCGGCGGCGCGATCCTCGGCCTCGCGTCCGGCCCCGACGGCTGGCGGTGGCTGTTCTACGTCAACGTGCCGATCGGCGTCGTCGCCTTCGCCCTGGCGCTGCGGCTGCTCCCGCGCGGCGGCAGCGGCGGGCGCGGGCACATCGACGGCGTCGGCGTCGCCCTGCTCGGCGCCGGGGCGCTCGCGGTGCTGTTCCCGCTGGTGCAGGCCGAGTCCGGCGGGCTGTCGCGGCTGTGGTGGCTGTTCCCCGTCGGCGCCCTGCTGCTGGCGCTGTTCGTGGCGTGGGAGCGGCGGGTGGTCGCCCGCGACGGGCAGCCGGTGTTCGACCCGCGGCTGGTCACGCAGACCCGCGGCTACGGCATCGGCGCGGCGCTGGGCACCGTGTACTTCGTCGGGTTCAGCGGCATCTGGCTGGTCTTCGCCCTGTTCTTCCAGACCGGCCTGGGCTACACGCCGCTGCAGTCCGGCCTGGCGGTCACCCCGTTCGCCATCGGCTCGGCGTCGTCGGCCGTGGTCGCCGGGCGCCTGGTCGAGCGGTACGGGCGCCGGCTCACCGTGATCGGGCTGGCCGTCGTCATGGTGGGCCTGGCGGCGGCCGCGGTCGTGCTGCTGGTCGTCCCGCCGTCGGCGGCCGGCTGGGCGGTCGCGCCGGCGCTGCTGCTGGGCGGCATCGGTGGCGGGTTCGTCATCTCGCCCAACATCACGATGACCCTGCGCGACGTGCCGGTGTCGATGGCCGGCTCGGCGGGTGGCGGGCTGCAGACCGCGCAGCGCTTCGGCGCCGCGATCGGCACCGCGGCGCTGCCCGGTCTCTTCTACCTGGTGCTGTCGGCCACCGGCGACCACCCAGCGGCGGCCGCCGCGGGGCTGGCCGTGTCGGTGCTCGGCGCCGGCGCCGCGCTCGTGCTCGGCGTCGTCGACCTGCGCCGGTCGCGGGCGGAGGACGCCGCCGCTGCCGCGGAGCAGCCCGACGAGCGGCACGGCCCCGACGGCGTGCACAGCCACGGCCACGCCGCCCACCACTGACCCGCACGAGACCGAGGAGACCCGCATGACCGGACCGACGGTGGCCGTGCTCGGCACCGGCACGATGGGCGCGGGGATGGTGGGCTCGTTGCGGCGGGCCGGCCTGCCCGTGCGGATGTGGAACCGCGACGCGGCGAAGGCGCGGGCGCTCACCGACACCGGCGCGGAGGCCCTCGGGTCACCGCGCGAGGCCGCCGAGGGCGCCGACGTCGTGCTCACCATGCTGCTCGACGCCGACGCGGTGCTCGACGTCGTCCGGCAGGCCGCGCCGGCCGCCGGCACCACCTGGCTGCAGTGCTCCACGGTCGGCGTCGAGGGCGCCGACCGCACCGTCGCGGCCGCCCGCGAGCTGGACCTCGTGCTCGTCGACTGCCCGGTGCTCGGCACCCGGCGACCGGCGGCGGAGGGCGCGCTCACGATGCTGGCCTCCGGCCCGGAGGAGGCCCGCGGGCCGCTCGCGCCCGTGCTCGACGCCCTGGGCTCGAGGACCCTGTGGCTCGGCGAGGCCGGGCAGGGCAGCCGGCTCAAGATGGCCTGCAACTCGTGGCTGTTCATGCTCACCGCCGGCACCGCGCAGGCCGTTGCGCTCACCCGCGCGCTCGGCCTGGACCCGCGGCGTTTCCTCGACGCCATCGACGGCGGCCCGGTCGACTCGCCCTACGCCCACCTCAAGGGCGGGCTGATGATCGACGGCGACTTCCCGCCGAGCTTCGGCCTGACCGGCGCGGCCAAGGACGCCCGGCTCATCCGCACCGCGCTGCGCGACTCCGGCGTCGACGACCGGCTCACCGCCGCGGTGCTCGAGACGATGGAGGCGGCCGCCGGCCGCCTCGAGGACCCGGGCGCCGTGGACATGGCCGCGCTGGTCCGCGGCCTCGAGGCCGGCTAGCCGCGCAGCGCCCGCCAGGCGGCCCGGGCCTCCGGGAGCACCTGCGGCACCATCGCCAGCGTCAGCGCCGAGGCGGCGGTGCAGTAGGTGCACACCCGCCGGTGCCGGGTGACCTGCTCGGCGGTGAGCAGCAGGGCGCCGGCCGCGTCGGCGGCGACCTTGGCGGCGGTGGCCAGCGCCAGCCACGGCGGGCGGCCGTCCCGGCCCGCGGTGGCCAGCGCCAGCGTGGCGGCGTAGCTGGCGATGCCCAGCGCGGAGTCGGGCACCAGGCCCAGCCGGTAGGCCTCGCCGGAGGCGTCCACCCGGTCGGAGTCGAGGAACGGCAGCGGCGGGTCGGGCAGGTGCCGCAGGAGGCCCGCCTGGTAGGCCGCGACCGGCACGAACGAGGCGATCGCGCCGAGCGCCAGCCCGGCGACCCGGCGCCGGCGGGTCAGCAGCGGGGAGTCCCGGCGGCGCAGGTCGTCGCTGACGGCCTCGGCGGCGGCGCTGGAGCGGCGGCCGATGCCGCCCGAGCCGCCGCTCGCGGCGGCCGGCGGCCCGGCGGGACGGGAGCGCAG
Organism: Geodermatophilus sp. SYSU D01106; assembly: GCF_054049995.1. Taxonomy (NCBI): domain Bacteria; kingdom Bacillati; phylum Actinomycetota; class Actinomycetes; order Geodermatophilales; family Geodermatophilaceae; genus Geodermatophilus; species Geodermatophilus sp. SYSU D01106. Next base: position 201,553 of record NZ_JBJGYM010000006.1, read on the forward strand.
CGGGGATCGGGTCACGGGGTCCTCCTCGGATCGGGCCCTCTCGGGATACCGCGGACCGGCGGGGCCAACCCGGCCGCGCGCTGCACGTCGGCCCGATCCCGGGGATAGTCGCGGGCGCGGGCCGGGACGCGGCCCACGGGGAGGCGAGCGCGGATGACCCGCAGCAGCAGCACGGCGACGGCGGCACGGGTGCGGGCGTGGGTCCGCGGCGCCCGGGAGGCGACCCGGCCGGTGCCCCGGCTCAAGGCCGCGGCGCTGGCCCGGCGCTGGGCGGAGCTGCCGGAGTCCGCCCGCACGCCCGCCCAGCTCGTCGGCCGCCACGCCGTCGGCTGCGAGGGCACCCACGGCGTCTTCCCGAAGTGCGACTTCACCTGCACGCCCTGCTACCACTCGGCCGACGCGAACAAGGTGCGCGTCGACGGCGGCCACACCGTCGCCCAGGTCGAGGCGCAGATGGCGCTGCTCGAGGAGCTGCGCGGCCCGCACGGCCACGCCCAGCTGATCGGCGGCGAGGTGAGCCTGCTCGACCCCGACGCCCACGCCGAGACGCTGCTGGCCATGCGCCGGCACGGCCGCGAGCCGATGAGCATGACCCACGGCGACTTCTCCGAGGACTACCTGCGCCGGCTGGTGCTCGGGCCGGACGGGCGGCCGCGGCTGCGGCGGGTCTCCTTCGCCGCGCACATGGACTCGCTGATGCGCGGGCGGCGTGGGCTGCCGCGGCCGCGCAGCGAGGCCGACCTCCTGCCCTTCCGCCGGGCCTTCGTCGAGATGTTCCGGCGGCTGCGCGACGAGCACGGCGTGCGCTCCTACCTGGCGCACAACATGACGGTGACGCCGAGCAACCTCGGGCAGGTCGCCGAGGTCGCCCGCACCACCCCGCCCCTGGGCTACGACATGATCAGCTTCCAGCCCGCCGCCTTCGTCGGGGACCAGCGGCGCTGGAAGGAGGGCTTCCGGGAGCACACCTCCGACGACGTGTGGGCCGAGGTGGAGCGCGGCATGGGCACCCGGCTGCCGTGGCGGGCGCTGCAGATGGGCGACCCGCGGTGCAACCGCACGGCGTGGGGCTGGCTGGTCGGCGAGCGGTTCGTCCCCGTCCTCGACGACACCGACCCGCGCGACCTCGCCGTCCGCGACGCCTTCCTCGCCCGCTTCGGCGGCCTGCAGGTCAGCAACACCCCGCCGTTGGTGCTCGTGCCCCGGTTGCTGCGCGCCGTCGCCGCCAACCTCGGGGTGCTGCCGCTCGCCCTCGGCTGGCTGCGGCGGGCGCTGCGCCGCTCGGGCGGCGTCCGGGCGCTGGTCCGCGCCCGCGGCCGGGTCCGGCCGTTCACCGTGGTCATGCACTCGTTCATGGACGCCGCCGAGGTCGCCCCGGCGTGGGAGCTCATGGAGCGCGGCGAGGTGGCCGAGGACCCGGCCGTCCGCGCGGTGCAGGAGCGGCTGGGCGCCTGCGTGTACGCCATGGCCCACCCCGAGCAGGGCCGCACCGTGCCCGCCTGCGTCCAGCACTCGGTGCTCGACCCGGCCGAGAACCGCGAGCTGCGCAAGCTCCTGCCGCTGGTCGAGGTGCGTCAGCCGGTGGCCTGAGGCACCACCCAGCGCTGGTCGGGCGGCAGCACCAGCCCGACGGCGTCGCCGGGGGCGGGCGTGCGGCCGGGGCCCGTCTCTGCGGACAGCGGCCCGGCGGGCGTGGTGACCTCGACCCGCCACCGGGCGCCGCGCGGCGTCACCCGGGTGACCGTCCCGGTGGCGTCGCCGTCCGCCGGCCCGGTCAGCGCGACCGCCTCCTGCCGCACCACCAGGACGCCGGGGCCGTCGGCGGAGGTGCACGGCAGCGCGAGCCGGCCCAGCGCCGACACGTGCGCGCCGCGCTCCACCGCGCCGGGCACCTCGTTGACGCCGCCGAGGAACCGGCTGACGGCGAGGCTCGCCGGGCGGGTGTGCAGCTCGCCCGCGGGCGCGGCCTGGGCGATGCGGCCGTCGAGCAGCACCGCGACGGTGTCGGCGACCGCGGCGGCCTCCTGCCGGTCGTGGGTGACCAGCAGGACGGTGGGGGAGACCGCGCCGCGCAGGTCGGCGAGCAGCCGGTGCATCCCCTCGCGGACGCCGGGGTCGAGCGCGCTGAACGGCTCGTCGAGCAGCAGCACGGCGGGCGCCGCGGCCAGCGCCCGGGCCAGCGCCACCCGCTGCTCCTGGCCGCCCGACAGCGTCGCCGGGCGGCGTCCGGCCAGGTCGGCGAGCCCGACGAGGTCCAGGTACCCGGCGGCCTCCGCCCGCGCCGCCCGGCGCCGCCGCCCGGCCACGGCCAGCGGGAACGCGACGTTGTCGAGGACCGACAGGTGCGGGAACAGCCGCGGTCGCTGGCCGACCAGCGCGGTGCCGCGCCGCTCGGGCGCCAGCCCGGTCAGGTCCCGCCCGCCGGCGCTCACCCGCCCGGCGTCGGGGGTGTCCAGGCCCGCGACCAGCCGCAGCACCGTGCTCTTGCCCGTGCCCGACGGTCCGAGCAGCGCCACCACCCCGCCGGCGGGGACGGTGAGGTCGACGCCGGCGAGCACCGCGGCGCCGCCGAACCGGCGGACCAGGCCGTCGAGCACCAGGTCGGTGCTCACCGGGCGCCCCGCCGGGCGAGCAGCGCGGTGGCCGCGAGGAGCAGCAGCGGCGGCACGACGGCGGTGAGCGACACCGCGGCGACGACGGCGTCGTTGCCGGTGGCCGACGACAGCGCCCCGACGAGCATCGGCAGCGTGACCAGCTGCCCGCCGCCGACCACCAGCGTGACCACGTAGTCGCTCCAGCCGACGAGGAAGGCGAGGAAGGCGGCGGTGGCCAGGGCGGGCGCCGCGAGCGGCAGGTGCACCCGCAGCAGCACCGCCCGCGGGCCGGCGCCGAGCGTGCGGGCCTCCTCCTCGAAGCCGACGTCGTAGCCGGCGTAGGCCGAGCGCATGACGAACACCGTGTAGGGCAGCGCCGAGACCGACAGCACCAGCACCAGGGCCACCGTGCCGGGCACGCCGGCGCGCAGGGTGAGCGTGGTCAGCCCCATGACGACGGCGAACGGCGGCACCGCCACCGGCGCGAGCAGCAGCGCCTCCACCAGCCGCCGGGCCGGCACCCGGTGCAGCGCCAGTGCCCGCCCGGCCATCGCGCCGGCCGGGGTGGCCAGCGCGGCGACGGCGAGCCCGAGGAGCACCGAGCGGCCGAGCGCCCCGCCCGCGCCCTGGCCGGCCGCCTGCCGCCAGCCGGTGAGGCCCCAGTCGGTCGGCAGCACCGCCGGGAAGGGCCACCGGTCGGCGGCCGCCCAGAGCAGCAGCGGCACGAGCGGCACGGCCAGCCAGGCGAGGGCCAGGGCCACCCGCGGGGCGACGGCGGCGCGCCGCCACGCCGGGGCCGCGCGGGTCACCGGACGGCCCGGGCGGTGCGCGCGGTGCGGGCCAGCAGCGCCGCGGTGACCAGCAGACAGGCCAGCGCGAGCGCCGTCGTGACCACCGCGACGGCCAGCGCCTGCTCGCGGCGGGCGAGGTCGACGTCGGTCCACAGCCGGTAGGCCAGCACCGGCAGCGGCTCGGGGTAGCTGCGGCCCAGCAGCCAGGCGACGTCGTAGGAGCCGAGCACGTAGGCGAAGGTGACCCCGCCCGCGGCGACGGCGGCCGGCGCGGCCATCGGCAGGGCGACCCGGCGCAGCCGCTGCCACGGCCCCGCGCCCAGGGTCGCGGCGGTCTCGTCGAGCTCCCGCTCCCCGGCGGCCAGCGCGGCGAGCACCACGAGCGCGACGAACGCCGACTCCTTCCACGCGTACTCGGCGACCACCGCGACCCACAGCGGCCCGGCGACCAGCGGGGGGAACGACTCCGCGCCCAGCGCCCGCGCGGCCAGCCCGGAGTCGGCCAGCAGCAGCCCGACGGCGGCCGCCCCCACCAGGTGCGGCACGGGCACGGTCGCCGCGGCCGCCGCGCGCAGCAGCCGCCCGCCGAGCCGGGTGGTGCGGGCCAGCAGCGCCGTGCCCAGGCCGACGGCGAGGGCCAGCGCGGTGCTCGCCGCCGCGACGCCGAGGGACACCCGGAGCCCGTCGAGCAGGGCCCGGTCGCCGGCCAGCGCGCGGTAGGTCGCCGTCGTCGGGTCCGGCTCGCCGACCACCGGCATCAGGCCGGTGCTCTGCAGGACCGCCACGGTCAGGGCGGCGCCGAGCACGGCCGCCGTGGGGAGCGCGGCCGGCAGCAGCAGGAGCAGCGCGCGACGGGGGCCCCTCGCCGGCACGTCAGCCGCCGAGGACGTCGGTGCGCCAGCCGTCCTCCAGCGGGGCCACCCAGCCGGCGCCGAGCTCGGGGTCGGCGTCGCGGGAGAGCTCGGCGAACGGCGGCACGGCGGGGGAGGAGGGCAGCGCCTCGAACGCCGACCGCACGTCGGCCGGCACCCGGTCGAGGTCGACGACCGGGTACTGGCCCCAGGCGGCCGGGTCGGCCTTGGCCAGCTGCTGCTCGGGGGACAGCGCGAGGTCGGCGACGACGAGCGCGCCCGCCTGGTCGCCGGCGTTGGCCGGGACGGCGAGGAAGCTCGCGTTGCCGAGCGTGCCGCCGTCGAGCGGCAGCACCCGGGTGGACTCCGGCAGCGCGCCGGAGGCGACCTGCTGGGCGAGGGTGGCCGGGCCGTAGGTCATGGTCATGTCGACCTGGTCGCCGGCGTAGAGCTCCTCGAGCGCGGCGAGGTCGCGGGGGTAGGTCTCCCCGGCCCGCCACAGCGACGGCGCCAGGCCCGACAGCCGCTCGAACAGCTGCGGCGCCACCTCGTCGAAGGCGGCCTGGTCGAACTCGGCGGGCACCTCGTCGGGGCCGCCGGCGACGGCGTAGAGCGCCTGCCGCAGGAAGGCCGAGCCGGTGAAGTCCGGCGGCGCCGGGTAGGTGAACCGGCCGGGGTTGGCCTCGATCCAGTCGAACAGCTCGGTCATCGACGCCGGCGGGTCGGTCACGTCGGCGGAGTCGTAGGCCAGCACGAACTGCGCCTTGTGCCACGGCGCCTCGCAGCCGTCGACCGGCGTGCCGAAGTCGCTGGTGAGCAGCGGGTCCTCCGGGTCGACGAACTCCATGGCGGGCAGCTGCGCGGTCCAGCCGCACAGCCACGCGTCGGCCTGCCGCCCGGTCGCGAAGTTCTCGCCGTTGACCCACACCAGGTCGACGCTGCCGTCGTCCTCGCCGGCCTGCAGCTCCGACAGCACCCGGTTGAGCGCGTCGGCGGTGTCGGCGACCGGCACCCGGCGCAGCGTGACGCCGAGCTCCGCGGCCGCGGGCGCCAGCACGTCGTCGACGTAGGTGTTGCCCTGCTGGTCGCCGCCGTACATCCACAGGTCGACCGTCTGCCCGTCGGCCTCGGCGAGCACCTCGTCCCAGCTGCGGTCGGGCGCCGAGGGGGCCGCCGCGCCCTCGCTGCCCGGCTCGGGCGCCCCGGAGCAGGCCGACACGGCCAGGACGGTGCCCAGGACGGCGGCGGACAGGATCGGGCGGCGCGTGCGCACGGGGGCGGCTCCTGGCTCCGGACGGCTCCGGGCTCGACGACGGCGGGTCCGGGTCGCGCCCGGACGCCGGAGGGGGCAGCGTGCGCGGGGGACCGGCAGGAGGTTGTCACGCAACCGGGTGGCGCGCCATCCGGACGGGCGGAACAGGAGGACCGCGTGCTCGACGGGACCACCCGCCCGCTGGTGGCGCCGCTGCTGGAGGCGCTGGCCGCGCGCGTCGACCGGCCCGCGGTCACGCCGGACCGGGTCACGCTGCTCGGCCTGACGCTCGGCCTGGGCTCGGCGGTGGCGGCCGCGTACGCGCTGTGGTTGCCGGCCCTGGCGCTGTGGCTGCTGTCGCGGGTCGCCGACGGCCTCGACGGCGTCCTCGCCCGCCGGCGGGCGCGGGACGGCGAGCCGCCGTCGGCCGCGGGCGGCTACCTCGACATCACCGCCGACTTCCTCGTCTACGGCGCCACGGTGGCCGGCGTCGGCATCGGGTGGGACGGCTCCCTGCTGCCCTTCGTCGCGGTGCTGGTCGCCTACTACCTCAACGGCGCGACGTTCCTCGCCTTCTCCTCCCTGGCCGAGCGCACCGGCCGGCGCCTCGACGACGGCCGGTCGCTGTCCTTCCTCGGCGGACTGGCCGAGGGCACGGAGACCGTGCTGGTGCACGCGCTGTGGCTGCTGCTGCCCGGGTCCGCCGGGACCATCGCCTGGGTCTGGGCCGCGGTGGTCGGCGTCAGCGGGCTGCAGCGGATGGTCGCGGGCTACCGCGCGCTGCGCTGACCTCCCGCCGCACCGGCCAGCCGCCGCAGGCGCACCCACGCGGCGGTCACCGGCCGCGCCCGGGCCAGCCGGGACCGCACGTCGTCGAGGGCGGCGTTCCACGGCCCGTCGGCGTGCGTGGGGTAGGGGTGCGTGGTGCCGGCCAGGTCGCCGGTCCGCAACCCCTTCCGGACGGCGAGGGTCAGCTCCGCCAGCGCCTCCCCGGCCCGGGGCCCGACGACCGTGGCGCCCTCCACCCGCGAGCGCGGGCCCAGCGCCAGCCGGGCGAACCCGTCGGTGCGGCCCTCGGCGACCGCGCGGTCGACCCGCTCGGCGCGGCGGGTGACCGTCCGCGGGGGCGGTGCGCCGTCGCCGGCCCAGGTCGGCGCCCCGACCGCGGCCACCTCGGGGTCGGTGAACGTGACCCGCGGGACGGCCCGCCGGTCGATCGTCCGCCGCAGGCCGAGGACGGCGTTGGCCGCGGCGGTGGCGCCGTGCACGCCGGCGGTGTGCGTCCACCGGGAGACGGCGGTGAGGTCGCCCGCGGCCCACACGTGCGGGTTGGTGGTGCGCAGCGCGTCGTCGACCCGGACGTACCCGTCGTCGTCCAGGGCCACCCCGGCGGCGGCGGGGTCGAGCGCCGCGGTGTCGGGGCGCCGGCCGACGGCCACCAGCAGCCGGTCGAAGGGGACCGTGGCGGCGCCGCCCGGGCCCTCGACGGTCACCTCGCCCGCGCCGCCGGGCTCCCCGGACACGGCGGTCACGCGCGTGCCGGTGCGGACGTCGACGCCGTCGCGCCGCAGCGCCGCGGCCACCAGCGCGGAGGCGTCGGGGTCCTCGCCGGGCAGCACGCGCGGCAGCGCCTCGACGAGGGTGACCGCGGCGCCCAGGCGGGCGAACGCCTGCCCCAGCTCGCAGCCGATCCCGCCGCCGCCCAGCACGACCAGCCGGCGCGGCAGGACGTCGAGGTCCCACACCGTCTCGCTGGTCAGCGGGGCGCCCTCGCGCAGCCCGGGCACGGGCGGGAGCACGGGGGACGCGCCGGTGGCCAGCAGCGCCGCGCGGAAGGCGACCGGCCGCCCGTCGAGGTCGAGGGTGCCCGGGCCGGTCAGCCGGGCGGTGCCCCGGCGCACCGTCACGCCGGCGGCCTCCAGCGCGGCGGGGGAGTCCTCGGGCTCGATCGCGGCGATCGCGCCGCGCACGTGGCGCATGACGGCGGCGAGGTCGACGGTCACGCCCGTGACGGTGACGCCCAGCTCGCCGGCGGTGCGGGCCTCGGCGGCGCGGGCGGCGGCCGCGAGCAGCGCCTTGCTCGGCACGCACCCGGTCCACAGGCAGTCGCCGCCGGGGCGGTCGCGCTCGGCCATCAGCACCCGGGCGCCCAGCGCGGCCGCCGTCCGCGCGCCCACGAGGCCCGCCGTCCCCCCGCCGACCACCACCAGGTCCCAGACGTGCTCGCGGGCCACCGCGCTCCTCCCGGTCAGCCCGCCGGGGGGATCGCGGCGAGGATCGGACCGAACGTGCCACGGGGAGGACGCATGCGCGACAACAGCCGGGACGTGGTCGTGGTCGGGGGCGGCCACAACGGGCTGGTCGCCGCGTGCCTGCTGGCCCGGGCCGGCCGGGACGTGCTGGTGCTCGAGCAGTCCGGCCGGCTGGGCGGCGGCACCCGCACCGAGGAGCTGCTGCCGGGGTACCGCTTCGACACCCACGCCGTCGCGCACAACCTCGTGCAGGCCACCGGGCTGGTCGAGGAGCTCCGGCTGGGGGAGGTGGGCCTGGAGTACGTCGAGATGGACCCGTTCGCCGTCTCGATCGGGCGCGACGGCGCGATCGTCCGGTTCTCCCGCAGCGTGGAGGCCACCGTGGCCTCGATCGCCGAGGTCGCCCCGGAGGACGCGGCCCGCTACGGCGACTGGATCGGGGACGCATCCCCGCTGGTCGACCTCATGGCCGCGGGCCTGCGCCGGCCGGCCGCCCGCGACCTCCCGGGGCTGGCAGGCGCCGCCGTGCGGGCGCTGCGCCGCGGTGGCGGGCCGCTCGGGCTGGCCGGCCTGCTCGCCTCCCCGTACGGCGCGCTGCTGCGCCAGCGGCTGGCGACCGACCGGGTGCGCGCCCCGGTGGCCGCCTTCGCCGCGCACGCCTCCGCCGCGCCGGACGCGCCGGGCAGCGCGCTGTTCGCCCTCTGGCAGGCCTTCTACCACCGGATCGGGCAGTGGCACCCGCTCGGCGGCTCGCAGGCGCTGACCGACGCGCTCGCCCGGCGGCTCGCGGCCGAGGGCGGGGAGGCGCGCACCGGGGCCGCCGTCGCGGCGGTCGAGCACGACGGCGGCCGGGTGCGCGGCGTCCGGCTCGAGGACGGCTCGCGCGTCGCCGCCCGCGCGGTCGTCACCGCGATCGACCCGCGGACGGCGCTGCTGGAGCTGCCCGACCCGGCGCTGACCGGGCCGGTGCCCGACCGGCTGCGCGCCGCCTCCCGCGGCAACGCGGTGCAGGCGCTGGTGCTGCTCGCCGTCGACCGGCTGCCGGCCTACCCGGGCGCGCGTCCGGGCGACCACGCGGGCCTGCAGTCGTTCGTCGACGGACTCGGCGCGCTGGCCGGCGGCTTCGCCCGGGCCGGCGCCGGGTTGCTGCCCGGGGACCCGGTGCCCACCTACGCGTTCACCCCGAGCGCGCTCGACCCCGGCCTCGCCCCGCCGGGGCGGCACACCGTCTACCTCGCCTGCCCCTGCGCCCCGGCGGAGCTGCACGGCGGGTGGGCGGCGGCCCGGGAGTCCTTCGCCGACCGGATGGTCGACACGGTGGAGGCCCGCGCGCCGGGGTTCCGCGACTCGGTCGTCGGCCGGGTCGTGCGCACCCCGGAGGACATGGCGGCGGAGCTGCGCTGGCCCGGGGCGCACCCGATGGTCCTCGACGTCTCCCCGCACCAGCTCGGGCCGCTGCGCCCCACCCGCGAGCTCGCCGGGCACCGCACGCCCCTGGCCGGGCTGTACCTCAGCGGCGCGGGGACGGCGCCGGTGGGCGGGGTGTCCGGCGCCCCGGGTGCCGCGGCCGCGCGGGCGCTGCTGCTCGACGCGCGGAGGCAGGGCCGGCGCTGAGCGGCCGGCCGCCGGTCACACCGCCGGTCACGCTGCCGGTCACGCTGCCGGTCACGCTGCCGGTCACGCTGCCGGGAACTCGCCGGTGTCGACGAGGCGCTCGGCCACCTCGCGCAGCTTCGTGTTGGTCCTGTTCGACACCCGGGCCAGGGCCGCGAAGGCCTGTTCGGGGGTGAGGCGGAAGCGCTCGACGAGGATGCCCTTGGCCTGGTCGATGACCGCCCGCGAGTCCAGGGCCTGCTGGAGGTTGACGGCCTGCTCCGACAGGCGCGTGACCAGGTGGCTGTCGGCGACCCGGGCGGCGGCGAGGCGGGCCAGCAGCTCCGCGCGCTCCCGCGGCTCCCCGCCGGCCCCGACCGGGAGCTGGAGGTAGACGTTCAGTCCCCCGCTCGCCGGCCGGGCGGTGGGGAAGGGCACCGACAGGACCGACCGCAGACCCGCGGCCGCGGCGGCGCGCGCCAGCTCCGGCCAGCGCGGGTCGTGCGCGGTGTCCTCGACGACGAGCATCCGGCCGGTGGCGACGGCCTCCAGGCAGGGTCCGGAGCCGGCGCGGTACTGGACCTGGTCCAGCTCGGCCGCCACCTGGGCGCTGGTGCCCACGGTGGTGCCGCCGTCCACCCCGAGGACCGTGACCGACAGGGCGGGCCGGCCGCCGAGCGCGTCGGCGGCCAGGCCCGCGACCTGCTCGAGCACGAGGGGCAGGGGCCGGTCCGCGGGGACGAGGGCGAGGTGGAGCAGGGCGGCCGCGAGGCGGTCGTCCGCGGGGTACACGAGAGTCACTCCGACCAGGGCGGTGCCGGACGAGCCGGCGGGTCCGTGCCGAGGTCCGGTTGTTGCAGACCCTCGGGGGGCGGGGAGGTCCCCGCGCACGCCGGCTGTGTGACGCGCGGGAGCGAGGATACCGCCGGGACCGGGGGGCGCGGCGGCGGGTCCGGGCGTGCACGGTGGCGGTCGGGGGTAGGGCCGCCGCGTGGCAGACACCCAGGACGGCCCCGAGCTGCACCCGGTCACCCGCGAGCTGGCGGAGGGCCCCAACTACGCGGCGATCAGCACGCTGCTGCCCAGCGGGCGGATCCAGACGCAGTACATCTGGGTGGGCACCGACGGCGAGCGGCTGTTCGTCAACACCGAGACCGGGCGGCGCAAGTTCGAGAACATGGAGCGCGACGCGCGGGTCACCCTCGCCATCCGCGACGAGCAGGACCCCTACCGCTACGCCGAGGTGCGCGGCCGGGTCGTCGACACCACCACCGGCCCGCAGGCGCGGGCGCAGATCGACGAGCTGTCGCAGAAGTACGACGGCAGGCCGTACCCGGCCGAGAACATCACGACCGAGCGCGTCATCGTCTGGATCGAGCCGGAGCGGCAGACGACGACCGGCTGACCGCCGCGCGCCCGGTCAGCGGTCGCCGTAGCGGGCGGCGAACTCGCCGGGCGTCATGCCGGTGACCCGGGCGAAGTCGCGGGTCAGGTGCGGCTGGTCGGCGTACCCGAGCGCGGCGGCCACCTCGGCCACCGTCGTCGTCCGCTCGCGCAGCCGCCCGGCGGCCTCCTGCAGCCGGCGGCGCTGCACCAGCCACTTCGGCGTCAGGCCGAGGCGCCGGGAGCACAGCCGCTGCAGCGCGCGCTCCGACAGCCCCGTCTCCGCGCACAGCTGGTCGACGCGGGTGAGGTCCGGCCGGGACTCCACCAGCGCCACCACCCGGTCGACCAGCCGCCCCTCGTCGTCCACGGGCAGGAACCGGGTCAGGACGTCGGTGTAGGCGGCCATCGCGGCCGCGTGCGCGTCCGGCGAGGACGGGTCGCGGGCCATCGCGGCGCGCACCGCCGCGGCCAGCCGGGCGCCGTCGTCGCCGAGCACCTCGCCGGCGTCGACGTGCCGGTCGGTGAACGCCGACACCGGCCCGCCGGCCACCAGCGCCCCGGCCGCGGGGGTGAGCATCACGCCGGCGGCCCAGCCGTCGCCGGCCAGCGTCGTCGTCGACAGGCCCTGGACGACGCCGTGGAAGCGCGCGTAGTCGGGGGCGACCACGAGCAGGCAGCACGGGTACTGCAGCACCCGCTGCACCGACTCCTGACCCGGCGGCACCGACCACACCGGGAGCCAGAACCGCTGCACGAGCGCGGCGAGCGGCCCGTCGGCCTCGTACCGGTGGACGACGGCGGTGACGTCGCGCGGGTCGCGCAGGTGGGCCCGCTCGATCGCGTCCAGCCGGCGCGGGCGGGGTGCGGTGTCGGGTTCCATCAAGACCCAGGCTGCCGCACCGGCGAGGCTGGCGTCATGGACACGCTCACCACCCCGGTCGCCACCGCCTACGCCGCCGCCCTCGAGCCGCTGCTCGCCGTCGCCGACGCCGTCCCGGCCGCGGGCTGGGACGCGCCCACCCCGTGCGAGGGCTGGAGCGCCCGCGACGTCGTGACCCACCTGGTCGACACCCAGCGCGAGTTCCTCACCGGCCGCGGGATCGACCTCGGCCCCGCGCCCGACGTCGCCGCCGACCCGGCCGGCGCCCTGCGCGCCCACGCCGGCCGCGTGCTCGCCGCCGTCGGCGACCCGGACGTCGCCGACGCCCCCTACGACGGCTTCTTCGGCCCGACGACGGTGGGCGCCACGCTCGAGCAGTTCTACGTCTGGGACCTCGTCGTCCACCGCTGGGACCTCGCCACCGCCACCGGCCAGGACGCCGCACTCTCCGGCGCCGAGCTGGACCGGATCGAGACCGGGGCGGCCTCCTGGGGCGACGCCCTGTACATGGAGGGCATCTGCCAGAGGGTCGAGGCGCCCGCGGACGCCGGCCGGCAGACGCGGGTGCTGGCGCTCCTGGGCCGCCGCGCCTGATCGCCGTCCCGGCTGGGTAGCCGGGGCGCGTGCACAGCCCCGACTCCGCCGACGGTCCCCGCGAGGGCCGGCTCCAACTGCGCGACGGCCGCACCCTCGCCTACGCCGAGTGGGGCGACCCGGCCGGGCGGCCGGTGCTCGGCTGCCACGGCTCCCCGAGCTCCCGCCTGGAGCGGCACGTCGAGGACCCCGGCGCCTACCGCCGCTGGGGGATCCGGTTCGTCGTCCCCGACCGGCCCGGCTTCGGCCGCTCCGACCCGCAGCCGGGCCGGCGGGTGACCGACTGGCCGGGCGACGTCGCCCAGCTGCTCGACACCCTCGGCATCGAGCGCACCGCCGTCCTCAGCCTCTCCGGCGGCGCCGCCTACGCCCTGGCCTGCGCGCACGCCATGCCCGAGCGGGTGACGGCGGTCGGCGTCCTCGGCGGGGCGCCGCCGCCGGACGTCCCGTGGGCCTGGTCCGACGTGCTGCTGGGCCGGCTGCCGCAGACCGTGCGCGCCGCCGTCCACCGGCCGTCCCGGGCGACGACGGCGCTGCTGCGGCCGGTGTTCGCGCCGCTGACCGTCCGCCCCGGCCTGCTGCCGCGCTACCTGCAGGTGCGGCTCAACCCGGCCGACCGCCGCGTCCTGGGCCGCCCGGCCGTCCGGAAGGCGATGGCCGCGACCTTCACCGAGGGCCTGCGGCAGGGCGCCGGCGCGCTCGCGGAGGACCGGGCGCTGCTGTTCCGGCCGTGGGGCTTCCCGCTCGCCGAGGTGACCCAGCACGTGCACCTCTGGCACGGCACCCAGGACTGGCAGGTCCCGGTCGGACTGGGCCGGGTGCTGGCCGCGATGCTGCCGCGCTGCACCGCCCACTGGTACGCCGGCGAGGGCCACTTCCTCGTCTTCGACCACGCGCGCGAGGTCTACGGTGCGCTCGCCCCCGTGAGTGGGTAGCCGCGCGCCATGACCGACCTCCGCGGCCGTGCGGTGCCGCCCACCTACGTCAACGCCAACCGCCTGTGGGTGGACTCGCGCGTCCGCTACGAGATCGGCCTGCGGGTGGAGGGCGCGATCCTGCGCCGGCTGGGCGCCCGCGGGTCCCGCGCGGTGGAAATCGGCACCGGCCGGCGGGGGCTCGGCGCGCGGGTCGCCGTCGAGCGCCTGGGCGCCACGGAGGTGACCGCCTTCGACGTGCACGCCGCGTCGGTGGGCCGCGCGCGGATGCGCTGCGCCGACCTCGCCGACCGGGTGACCTTCCGGGTCGGCGACGCCACCGCGCTGCCGGTCGACGACGGGAGCGTCGACCTCGTCGTCGACTTCCACGCCCTGCACCACATCGTGGACTGGCGGGCCGCCGTCGCCGAGGCCGCGCGGGTGCTGCGCCCCGGCGGGCAGCTGGCGCTCACCGAGATGACCGCCCGGTTCGTCGACGCCCCGGCGCTGCGGGCGGTGTCCCGCCACCCCGCCGACCGGTTCTCCACCGACCAGCTGGTCGCCGAGCTCGCCGCGCACGGGCTCGAGGTGCCGCCGGGCCGGCTGCGCCGCGCTGCCGGCGACCGGTGGATCCAGGCCGTGGCGACCCGGGCGTGAGGGCCGGCGACGCCGTCCGGGGCGCCCTGGCCCTCCTGCGCCGGCACGCCGGCCGCGTCTACGCGCTGTCGCTCGCGGTCACGCTGGTCAACACCGTGCCCGACGTGCTGCGGCAGCTGCTCGTCCACGACGACCCGAGCGTCGCGCACGCGCTGCTGGTCGACGTCGTCGGCTTCGGCACGGGCCTGCTCGCGCAGCTGTGGCTCACCGGCGCGCTCACCGGGCTGCCCGACGACGGCCGGCTGCGCCCGCGCGGCGCCCTCGGGCGGGGGACGGCGACCGCGCTGCGGGCGGTGCGCGCCTCGCCGGCCGCGGTGCTGGCCGGGGTCGTCCTCGGCGGCGCGGTGTCGGCGTGCCTGACGCTGCCGGCGTCGATCGCCGCCCTCGGGCTCGACGGCGTCCTGGGCCCGCTCGGCGCGCCGTCGGCGGCCGCGTTCGCCGTCGCCACGGTCAGCGACGTCGTGGCGAGCTGGGTCACGCTGCCCTTCCTGGCCGTCGTGCTGGTGCTCACCGCCGGTTCGGCCCGGCGGTTCGCGGGCAAGGGCGGCTCGTGAGCAGCCTGAGCAGCAGGGACTGGGACGTCACCCGCAAGACCGTCGGGTCGTTGTCGATGTGGATCGGCACGGCGGCGCTGTTCGCGCCGCGCTGGATCGCCGGCTCCCTCGGCGTGCGGCCCGACGCGGCGCAGGGCGACGTCGCGCTGCCGCTGCTGGTGCGCCTGGGCGCGGCCCGCAACATCGCGATGGGCGCCGCGCTGCTCGTGACCCCGGCGCCGCAGGCCCGCCGCACCACCGAGGTGACGCTGCTGCTCACGGCGCTCGACGCGGCCGCGGTGTGGACCTCGCGCGCCACCGGCGACGTGCGCACCCGCAGCGCCGTGCTGTCGGGGATCGTGCTGGCGCTGTCGGGCTACGGCGCGGCCCGCTGGCACCGGGAGTAGGGCTCACCGCCAGGAGGACTCACCGCCAGGCGAACACCGGCTGCTCGAGGTGCGCCACCCGCTCCACCTCGCCGCGGCAGGCGGCCCGGCAAAACTGCAGCACCACCGCGGCGGTGGGCGCGTGCAGCCAGCCGCCGAACAGCGGCAGCCGGACCACCGGGGCGTCGGACTCCGGGATGGTCACCAGCACCGGGTCGACGTCGAGGTCGGCCAGCGGCACCTGGTACGCCGCGGCCACCTCGGCCTCGGCGGGCACCAGCGGCCCGGTCTCGCCGGCCCACACGACCACCGGCGTCATCACGTAGCCGGAGCGGGTCACGTAGTCGTCGAGGACGCCGAGCACGTCCCCGGGCCCGCGCTCGAGCCCGACCTCCTCGGCCACCTCGCGCAGCGCGCCCTGCACGGGCGTCTCGCCGTCGTCGAGCCGGCCGCCGGGGAGCGCCCACTGCCCGGCGTGCGCCCGGAGGCCCGGAGCGCGGCGGGTGAGCAGCAGGGCGGGGCCGCCGCCGTCGCAGGTGACGCAGACGGCGACCCCGGCCTGCCGCAGCTCGGGACGGGCGGCCGCGCGGCGGGGGAAGTCCCGCAGCCGCGCGGCCACCGTGTCCCGGGTCAGCACCCGGTCAGGGTGGGTCAGAGCCAGCCGCGCCGCGAGCCGAGCTGGCGGACGGCGGCGTCGAGCTGCGCGGCCACCGCGGACACGTCGGTGTCGTGATGCGACAGGTGCAGCCGGCCGCCGACGTCGCGGCCCTCGGTGAACAGCCCGCCGCGGCGGTCGACCTCGAGGACGACCTCGACGCCGTGCGGCGAGGTCAGGAAGGTGACCTCGAGCTCGTTGACGCGGCCGCGCAGCGCGGGCGGCGGGGTGAACTCCACCTCCTGGTAGAAGGGCAGGTCGCTGCCGGCCAGGCGGCCCTTCTCGACGTCGGCGCCGCGGAAGCCGAAGCCCAGGCCGCCGAGCGCCTGCAGGACGGTGCGCTGCACGGGCAGCGGCTGCACGGTGACCGCGTCGAGGTCGCCGGGGTCGCTGCCGCCGGGGATGTCGACGCGGGTGCGCAGGCCGATGGAGACCCCGCGCAGCGTCCAGCCGTCGACGGCGGTGAACGGGCACTGCCAGGGCACCGGGAAGCTGAACGGCACGGCGGCCCGGGCGCCCGGCTCGATCCGGCCGGCGCCGGCCACGACGGCGGTGCCGAAGGTGACGTTCTCCCGCCACTCGTGGTCGCCGCTCTCCACCTCGACCGCGGCCTGCAGCGAGACGCGGCACTCGGCGATGTCCTGGGCGACGGAGCCACCGGTCAGGTGCACCGTGCCGGTGACGGTGCCGCCGGGCTGGGTGACGGGGGAGTCGAGGACGGTGTCGACGGTGGCGTTGCCGGCGCCGAGCTTCGCCATCAGGTTGCGGAAGGCCATGGGGGAGGTGCTCCGTTCGGTTCGGGGACGGCGCGGATGCTGACACCACGCCCGGCGGCTGGCGAGGGGTTCCCGCGCGGCCCGCGGGGAGGCTCCCGCGCCCTACCGGCGAGTAGTTGGACGTCCTACTAAATCCGGCCTACCGTGCCCGGCATGGCGTCCGCGGAGCTGCACGTCCCCGTCCACCCCGTCCGGTTCGTCACCGCGGCGAGCCTGTTCGACGGGCACGACGCGGCGATCAACGTCATGCGCCGGCTGCTGCAGAGCCAGGGCGCGGAGGTCGTGCACCTGGGCCACGACCGGTCGGTCGACGCCGTCGTCCGGGCCGCGCTGGAGGAGGACGTGCAGGGCGTCGCGATCTCCTCCTACCAGGGCGGGCACGTCGAGTACTTCGGCTACCTGGTCGACCGGCTGCGCGAGGCCGGCGCGGGCCACGTGCAGGTGTTCGGCGGCGGCGGGGGCGTGATCGTGCCCGACGAGATCGCCGCGCTGCGCGAGCGGGGCGTGCGGATCTTCAGTCCCGAGGACGGCGCCCGCCTGGGCCTGCCCGGGATGATCAACGAGCTGATCGCGTCCTGCGACGTCGACCTCACCGAGCAGCGGCCCGACGTCGACGCGCTGCTCACCGGCGACCCGCGGGCGCTGGCCCGGGCGATCACCGTGCTGGAGGCCGGCGCCGACGACGAACTGGCCGCCCGCGTCCGCGAGGCCGCCGCGGGGCGCACCGTGCCGGTCCTCGGCATCACCGGCACCGGCGGCTCGGGCAAGTCCTCACTGACCGACGAGCTGCTGCGCCGGCTGCGCCGCGACCAGGAGGACAAGCTGCGGGTCGCGGTCGTGGCGGTCGACCCCACCCGGCGGCGCGGCGGCGGCGCGCTGCTCGGCGACCGGATCCGGATGAACGCGCTGGAGTCCGGCGAGGGCTCGCACACCTTCTTCCGCTCGATGGCCACCCGCACGGCCGGCGCGCAGGTGCCCGGGCACCTGGACGACGTGCTCGCCGCGGTGAGGGCCGCCGGGTTCGACCTGGTGATCGTGGAGACGCCGGGCATCGGGCAGGGCGACGCCGCGATCGTGCCGTTCAGCGACGTCTCGCTCTACGTCATGACGCCGGAGTTCGGCGCCGCGTCGCAGCTCGAGAAGATCGACATGCTCGACCTCGCCGACGTCGTCGCGATCAACAAGTTCGAGCGCCGCGGCGCGGAGGACGCCCGCCGCGACGTCGCCCGGCAGATGGTGCGCAACCGCGAGGCCTTCGGGCAGCCGTGGGAGTCCATGCCGGTGTTCGGCACCAGCGCCGCCCGCTTCGACGACGACGGCGTCACCGCGCTGTACCAGGAGCTGCTGCGCCTGCTGGTCGACAAGGGCTTGCCCGCGGGCGCCGGTGTGCTGCCGCGGGTCGACGTCCGGGCCTCGACGGGGCTGTCGAGCGTCGTGCCGTCGTCGCGGGCGCGGTACCTCGCCGAGGTGGCCGAGGCGGTGCGCGGGCACCACCGGGTGACCGACGAGCAGGCCGCCGTCGTGCGGCGCCGCCAGCACCTGACCACGGCCGCGGAGGTGCTGGAGGGTGAGGCCGCGGACGCCGCCCGGGCGGCCGCCGAGGCCGCCGACCGGGAGCTGCTGCCCGAGGTGCGCACGCTGCTCGAGGAGTGGCCCTCTCGGGTGGAGCAGTACTCCGGCGACGAGTACGTCTACACCGTCCGCGGCAAGGAGATCCGCACGCCGCTGACCCGCGAGACGCTGAGCGGCACGAAGGTGCCGCGGGTGGCGCTGCCACGCACGCAGGACTCCGCCGAGCTGCTGCGCTTCCTGCGGCGGGAGAACCTGCCCGGCGCGTTCCCGTACACGGCCGGCGTCTTCCCGTTCAAGCGGTCCGGCGAGGCCCCGACGCGGATGTTCGCCGGCGAGGGCGACGCGTTCCGTACCAACCGCCGCTTCCGGGTGCTCTCGGCCGGCAACGAGGCCACCCGGCTGTCGACGGCGTTCGACTCGGTCACCCTGTACGGCCGCGACCCCGACCCGCGCCCCGACGTCTACGGCAAGGTCGGCACGTCCGGCGTGTCGATCGCGACGCTCGACGACATGCGGGTGCTCTACGACGGCTTCGACCTGTGCGCGCCCGTGACGTCGGTGTCGATGACGATCAACGGGCCGGCGCCGGCGGTGCTCGCGATGTTCCTCAACACCGCGATCGAGCAGCGCCTCGACCGGTTCCGCGAGGAGGAGGGCCGCGAGCCCGACGCGGCCGAGGCCGACGAGATCCGCGCGTGGGTGCTGGCCAACGTCCGCGGCACGGTGCAGGCCGACATCCTCAAGGAGGACCAGGGCCAGAACACCTGCATCTTCTCCACCGAGTTCGCGCTGCGCTGCATGGCCGACATCCAGGCCTGGTTCATCGAGAACCGGGTGCGGAACTTCTACTCGGTCTCGATCTCCGGCTACCACATCGCCGAGGCCGGGGCGAACCCCATCAGCCAGCTCGCCTTCACCCTCGCGAACGGGTTCACCTACGTCGAGGCGTACCTGGCGCGCGGCATGTCGATCGACGACTTCGCGCCCAACCTGTCGTTCTTCTTCAGCAACGGCATGGACGCCGAGTACACGGTGATCGGCCGGGTGGCGCGGCGGATCTGGGCGGTGGCGATGCGCGACCGCTACGGCGCCAACGCCCGCTCCCAGCAGCTGAAGTACCACGTGCAGACCTCGGGCCGGTCGCTGCACGCGCAGGAGATGGACTTCAACGACATCCGGACGACGCTGCAGGCGCTGTGCGCGATCTACGACAACGCCAACTCGCTGCACACCAACGCCTACGACGAGGCCGTGACGACGCCGTCGGAGCACTCGGTGCGCCGGGCGCTGGCGATCCAGATGATCATCGACCGGGAGTGGGGCCTCGCCGGCAACGAGAACCCGCTGCAGGGCGCGGCCGTCGTCGACGAGCTCACCGACCTCGTGGAGGAGGCGGTGCTCGCGGAGTTCGACCGGATCGCCGAGCGCGGCGGCGTGCTGGGCGCCATGGAGACCGGCTACCAGCGCGGCAAGATCCAGGACGAGTCGATGCTCTACGAGCACCGCAAGCACGACGGCTCGCTGCCGATCGTCGGCGTCAACACCTTCCTCGACCCGCACCGGGACTCCGCGTCGCCGAAGCCGGTGGAGCTCGCCCGGGCCACCGAGGACGAGAAGCAGTCGCAGCTGCGCCGGCTCGCCGAGTTCCAGGCCCGTCACGCCGGCGAGGCGCCGGCCGCGCTGGCCGCGCTGCAGAAGGCGGCGACGTCGGGCGGGAACGTGTTCGCCGCGCTGATGGACGCCGTCCGGGTGTGCTCGCTCGGGCAGATCAGCGAGGCGTTCTTCGAGGTGGGTGGCCAGTACCGGCGCAATGTCTGATCTGGTCAGCCGTTCGCGCGCGGACGGCGTGCGCGACGACCTGGGCGAGCCGGTCCCGCTCCCGGGGCCGGCGCGCCGGATCGTGTCGCTGGTGCCGTCGCTGACCGAGGCGTTCGCGGTGACGGTGCCCGAGCGGCTCGTCGGCGCCACCGACTGGTGCACGCACCCGGCCGGCCTCGACGTGCCGCGGGTGCGGGGCACCAAGAACCCCGACCGGGCGGCGATCGCGGCGCTGGAGCCCGACCTCGTCGTCTGCAACCGGGAGGAGAACCGGCGCCTCGACGTCGACCGGCTGCGGGCGGCCGGCATCGCGGTGTGGGTGACGGTGATCGAGTCGGTGGACGAGGCACTGGCGTCGATGCGCCGCCTGTTCGCCGAGGCACTCCGGGTGCCGGAGCCCGGGTGGCTGACGATCGCCGCGGCCGAGTGGGCGCGGCCGGTGCCGGCGCCAGCGCTGCGGTGCGCGGTGCCGGTGTGGCGCGACCCGTGGATGGTCGTGGGGCCGCGGACCTTCACCGGCGACGTGCTGGCCCGCCTCGGCCTGGTCAACGCGTTCGGGGAGGGGGAGGACCGCTACCCGCACGTGTCGGTCGACGACGTCCTCGCCGCGCGGCCCGACGTCGTCCTGCTGCCCGACGAGCCCTACGTGTTCACCGCCGACGACGGGCCGGAGGCGTTCCCGGGCGTGCGGTCGGTGCTGGTGCCCGGACGGGCGCTGACCTGGTACGGGCCGTCGCTGGCGACCGCCCGCGCGGACCTGCTGGGCGCCCTCGGCGACCGCTGACGCACTGTTCCTGCCGACAGCGTGCGCGGACGTGCAGCCCCGGGCGCCTGCGCTGCACCTCCGCGCACGCTGTCGCTCAGTTCTCGTCCAGCCAGTGCCACGCCTCGGAGCCGAGGACGCCGGCCGCGAGGCCGAGCGCCAGGCCGACGACCAGCCAGGTGGTCCGTTCGGTCACGGGCGCCCGTCAGCCGAGGGGCCGGCGCATGAGCACCCGGGGGAAGCCGCCGGCGACGGCGTCGGTGTCGGCGGCCTTCGTGAAGCCGGCCGCCTCGAACAGCCTGCGGGTGCCGACGAAGGCCATCGTCGTGTCGACCTTCCGATCGCCGCTGTCGGCCGGGTAGCCCTCGACCGCGGGTGCGCCCTGTGATGCCGCGTAGTCGACGGCGCCGCGCAGCAGCGCGTGGGCGATGCCCTGCCCGCGGTGGCCCGGGCGCACGCGGACGCACCACAGCGACCACACCGGCAGGTCGTCGACGTGCGGGATGAGTCGGGAGCGCTGGAACGGCAGCTCGGACCGGGGTGCGACGGCGGCCCAGCCGACCACCTCGCCGCCGTCGTAGGCGAGCACGCCGGGCGCGACCGGGCGGGTGGTCAGCTCGCGGACGTACTCGCGGCGGGCGGGCCCGACGAGCTCGCGGTTCGTGCGCGAGTCGACCCGGTGGCTGAGGCACCAGCAGACGTTGGAGCCCGGGCTCTTCGGCCCCAGCATCGTGGCGACGTCGTCGAACCGTTCGGCCGTCGCCGGCAGCACCTCGATGCCCACCGCGCCACGCTAGCGGCCGGCGTCGGGTGACCGGGTCCTGCGGAGGGTGAGTGTCAGGTCCTCCTCCCACTCGCCCCCGTCGCGGGAGTAGGCGCCGCGCAGCGTGAGCTCGTCGCCGGTGAGGGAGCCGGTCGTCCGCTGCGCGAAGGCGGGGTCGTCGAGCCGGAGGTGCCACTCGTGCTCGTCGGCGTCGACGGCGTAGCGCCGGTGGACGCCGCGGGCGTCGAAGTAGTGCATGGCCAGCCGCCCGTCCACGACGCCGATGACGGCCAGGGCGTCGGGGACCTGCGGGTGCTCGGAGGAGGAGCGTCAGGTGAGGAAGTGCCCGCCGTCCAGCCACGCGAACTCGGCGCGGCCGCGGACGACCTCGCCGGGCAGCAGGGGATGGGTGCCCTCGGTCGTCCAGGTCCCGGTGAGCGCCCGCAGGCGCTGCAGCCGCTGCTCCGGCGTCGCCTCGTGCATGCCGCCTCCTCCCGCTCAGCGTCCCGGCGCGACGCCCGCCAGGAAGCGCTCGACGATCGCCGTCCACCGCGCGCGGGCGGCGTCGTTGTCCTCGAGCGTCGCCAGTCCCATCTGGGTGGCCACGAGCGACGCCGTCCCGTTCCTCTTCGGCTCGCTGGTGACGACGACCGACGAGCCGTCGACGGCCCGCGTCCGCCAGGTGATGCGCCGGTCGGTGCCGCTGACCTTGAGGTCGCCGCCCGCGACGATCTCCTGCACCGCCGCGTCGGCGTCGGCGAAGGCGCGCCAGCGCTCCATGAGGTCGGCCATGGGCAGCGGCGTCGCGCGGCTGACGCTGGTCTGGAAGGTGCCGTCGGAGCGCTGCCCCGGCACCCGCCGGCCGATGTGGTGCTCGTAGGCGACGGTCACGGACTGCGTCCACCAGCCGCGCTGCACGAACCCGTCGCCGAGCTCCTCGTAGACCCGCAGCGCGATGGCCCCGTGGTCGAGGCCGGGCGCGCCGATGCCGTCCATGAACGCCAGCCACTCGCTCCAGGTGCGCCCGGTGGTCCGCTCGATCGGCCCGATGCGGGGGTTGACCGCCATGCCGGCGATCCTGCCGGACGTCGCGGTGCGCGCCGCATGTCGACGTGCTGCCGTCTCGCGGGCACCGGGACGACGACAGGCCGACGACGGGCGCGTCGCGTCGGAGGGGGCGTCAGGCGGCGACCGGGCCGCCGCCGAGGCCGACCTCGTTGCCGTCGGGGTCGCGGTAGGTCACCTTCCGCACGCCGTTGTCGTAGGTCTCGCGCAGCGCCGGCTCGAGACCGCGGTCGGTGATCGCGGCCACCCGCTCGTCGAGGTCGTCGACGAACAGCGTGACCATCGAGTGGCCGGCGTCCTCGGGCTTCAGTTCCACGTAGACGTGGCGGTGTTCGGCCACCTCCCACACCGCCTCGACGTCGTTGGGCAGGAACGAGGGTTCCGCGCCGAACAGCCGCCCGTACCAGTCGAGGGCGCGCGGCAGGTCGCTCACGGGGACGCCCGCGAAGAGCTCGACGGTCATGCCGGGACGCTAGGCGACCGCGGGCCCCGTCGGGCGGTGGTGGCGCAGGATGGGCGGCATGCCGCGGCTGCTCGTCGTCCACCACACGCCCTCGCCGAACCTGCAGGCCGTGCTGGAGGCGGCCCGGGAGGGCGCGGCGATGGTCGAGGAGGCCGAGCTCGTCGAGCGCCCCGCGCTGTCGGCCGGGCCCGCCGACCTGCTCGCCGCCGATGGCGTGCTGCTCGGCACCCCGGCCAACATCGGCTACATGAGCGGCGCGCTCAAGCACTTCTTCGACACCGTCTACTACCCGTGCCTCGACGCCACCGTCGGCCTGCCCTTCGGCGTCTGGGTGCACGGCGGCGACGACACCGCCGGCGCGCTCAGGGCCATCACCACGATCACCGGCGCGCTGCGGTGGAAGCAGGTCGCCGCGCCGCTGAGCCTCACTGGAGCCCCGTCGAAGGACGACCTGGAGGCGGTCCGCGAGCTCGCCGCCACCGTGGCGGTGAGCCTGGAGGACCGCTGAGTCCTAGCCTGCGACGGTGAGCACCCGTCTCGTCGTCATCGGGGGCGACGCCGCCGGCGGCAGCGCCGCCTCCCAGGCCAAGAAGCGCCGGCCCGACCTCGACGTCGTCCTGTTCGAGCGCGGCCGCGCCACCTCCTACTCCGCCTGCGGGATCCCGTACTGGATCTCCGGCACCGTCGACAGCGAGGCGCAGCTGATCGCGCGCACGCCCGAGCAGCACCGCGCCGCCGGCCTCGACGTCCGCATGCGCACCGAGGTCGTCGGCATCGACACCGACAAGGGCGTCGTGCACTGGCGCGAGCTCGACGGCGGCGCCGAGGGCACCGAGCCCTACGACGACCTCGTCCACGCCACCGGCAGCGTGCCGATGCGCCCGCCGGTCGAGGGCATCGACGCGAAGGGCGTCTACGGCGTCCAGGTGCTCGACGACGGCGTCGCGCTGCGCGCCGAGCTGGACAGCGGGCGGGTGCAGCGGGTGGTCGTCGTCGGCGGCGGCTACATCGGCCTGGAGATCGCCGAGGCCTGCCGGGTGCGCGGCCTCGACGTCACCGTGGTCGACCGGTCGCCGCAGCCGGTGGGCACCTTCGACCCCGACATCGGCCGGTTCATCGCCGACGCCGTCCGCGGCGAGGGCATCGAGCTCGTCCTCGGCGACGGCGTCTCCGGCATCGACGTCGGCCCCGACGGGCGGGCGCGGGCGGTGGTGACGGCGAGCGGCCGGGAGCTGCCCGCCGACCTCGTCGTCCTCGGGCTCGGCGTGCGGCCCAACGTGCGGCTGGCGGAGGAGGCGGGCATCCCGCTCGGCACCTCCGGCGGCATCGCCGTCGACCAGCGCATGCGCACCCAGGTGCCCGGCGTCTGGGCGGCCGGCGACTGCGTCGAGTCGGTGCACCGGCTCTCGCGGCAGCGGGTCGTCGTCGCGCTGGGCACACACGCCAACAAGCAGGGCCGGGTGGCCGGCATCAACATCGGCGGCGGCTACGCCACGTTCCCCGGCGTCATCGGGACGGCGGTCACCAAGATCTGCGCCGTCGAGGCCGCCCGCACCGGGCTGGCCGAGGCGGAGGCCGAGCTGGCCGGCTACTCGTTCGTCACGGCCGCCGTCGACTCGACCACCACCGCCGGGTACATGCCGAACGCGGCGCCGATCCGGGTCAAGATGATCGCCGAGCGGCGCAGCGGGCGGCTGCTCGGCGCCCAGGTGGTCGGGCAGAACGGCGCGGCCAAGCGCATCGACGCCCTGGCCATCTGCATCTGGAACGAGATGACCGTCGACGAGGTGCTCTCCCTCGACCTGTCCTACGCGCCGCCGTTCGCGCCGGTGTGGGACCCGGTCCTCATCGCCGCGCGCAAGGCGTTCGAGGCGGTGGAGGCCGACACCCGCGGCTGACCCGGACGCGCCCGTCTCCCTTGACCGCGGGGTCCGACGCGCGGACCGTCCGGGTCCCGGGCGGGCACCCGGCCTGCCTCCGTCCCGGGGGAGGGACGTCATGCTGCACCTGCTGCCGGAGTTCGAGTACCACGCGGACCTGGAGCCCATGACGATCGGACCCGGACCGTTCGGGAACCGCCTGGTGGGGACGGTCACGGGCGGCGACGTCCGCGGTGAGCGGTTGAAGGGACGGCTGGTCGGCGCGGGTGCTGACTGGCTGCTGGTCGGCGACGACGGATTCGGCCGCCTCGACGTCCGGGCCAACATGGAGACCGTGGACGGCGCCCACCTGTACTTCCAGTACTTGGGCCTGCTGGAACTCACACCGGCGGTCCTCGCCGTGATGGCGGGCGGTGGTGAGCCGACTGCCTTCGAGGACCACTACTTCATCACCACCCCGCGCCTGGAGACCGGTGACGAGCGGTACGCCTGGGTCAACCAAGCGGTTTTCGTGGCCGAAGGCCGGGTGCTCCCCGGGCCGGCGGTCGAGTACCGGGTCCACCGCGTGGTCCAGGGCTGATCCATCTCAGCGAGGCAGGGCGGCGGCGATCCGCTCGACGAGGGCGGTGAGCACCGGCTCGGGCGTCGCCAGGTTCACCCGGACGGCGCCCGACCCGGCCTGCCCGCAGCGGCCGCCGTCGACCACGGCCACCCCGGCCCGGTCCAGCAGCAGGTCGCCGGCCCCGGGTACCCCGAGCTCCAGCCAGGCGAGGTACGTGCCCTCCGGCGGGCGGTGCCGGGCGTGCGGGAGCGACGCGGCCACCAGGTCCGCGAACAGCCGGCGGTGCCGGTCGAGGACGGCGATCGTGTCGTCGAGCCAGCCGACGCCGTCGCGGTAGGCGGCGGTGTTGGCGACGGCGCCCGGCGTCGAGCAGCCGTGCTCCACCGGGTACCCGACCTCGGCCCACAACCGCGCGTCCGCCTCGTTCGACAGCACCAGCTGCGCGCACTTGAGCCCGGCGAGGTCCCACGCCTTCGACGCGCTGGTGGCGGTGAACGCCTGCGCGGCCGTGGTCTCCGACAGCGACGCGTAGGGCACGTGCCGGTGCCCCGGGAAGACCAGCGGCGCGTGCACCTCGTCGGCGAACACGCGGCCGCCGTGCCGGTCGACCACCTCGGCGATCGCCAGCATCTCCGCCGGCTCCAGCACCCGGCCGACCGGGTTGTGCGGGTTGCACAGCACCAGCAGGTGCCCTCCGGCGCGGAAGGCGGCGTCGAGCGCGTCCAGGTCGTAGACGAACCGGTCGCCGTCGCGGGCCATGGGTACCTCGAGCACCTCGCGGCCCAGCGCCGGCGGCACCTCCAGGAAGGGCATGTAGGCCGGCGTCGGTAGCACCACCGGCGACCCGGCCGGCGTCAGGTGGGTGATCGCCGCCGACAGCGCCGCCAGCACGTCGGGCAGCGGCCGCACCCGCTCCGGAGGCACCGCCCAGCCGTGCCGGTCGGCCAGGAACCCTGCGGTGGCCCGCGCCATGTCGTCGGCCAGCCAGTCGGGCAGGTAGCCGAACAGCCCGCGGTCGACGGCGTCGCGCAGCGCCTCGGTCACCGCGGGCGCCGTCCCGAGGTCGGACTCGGCCACCCACGCGCCGAGCGCCTCCGGGTAGCGGGTCCACTTCAGGCTGCCGCGCCCGCGCAGGCGCTCGACCAGGGCGTCGTCCAGGGCGTCGTAGGGGGCGTCGTCCACCCGGTGATCGTGCCCCGGCTCAGCGCTCCATGCTCGGGTCGCGCGCCAGGTGCGGGTCCGGGGGTCCGGTCGGGTCCTCGGCCAGCCAGCGCGCGGTGCCCCCGGGGTCGCGGTCGGCGAAGGCGTCGAGGAGTGCCTCGCGGAGGCGGACCTCGCGCAGGCCCGCCGGGGCGCCGTCGTCGAGCCGGTCCTGCACGGCGTGCCACTCGGCCAGCAGCCGGGCGGTCGGTGCCGCGGCCAGCGCCCGCCGCAGCGCCGCCTCGCCGGTGGGCAACCCGTCGCGCCCGGACTCCTCTCCGGCCAGCCAGCCGCTGAAGACCGCCGTCCCGAGCACCAGCAGGAGCAGGGTCAGCAGGCCGCCGACCTCGCGCAGCGCCGCGGCTCCGGCGACGACCGCCGGGCCGAGCCCCGCGAGCGCCGCGCCGGTCACGGGGTGCGGCAGCTCCGGCAGCACGTCGCCGCACGCCCGGTGCAGCCAGACCAGGACCAGGCCGCCCATCGCGCCGAGTACCGCACCCCAGCCGAGCACCGGCAGGCCCCCGGCGAGGGCTCCGGCGGCGACGAGCGGCACGCAGGCGACGACGGCGGCGGCGCGGGCGGTCCCGCGCAGCAGCCGTTCAGGGGTCGGACGGGACACGGGGGACCTCCTCGTCGGCGGCGTCCCCTCCGACCTTCCCGCGCCGGCGGGCCTCCTCCCACCGGGGGAGCCATCCGTCACGGGATCGTCACGTGCCCCGTCCGCGGCGGGCCGGCCTGGCAGGGTGCGGGGCGTGGAGCTGCTGGTCGTGGTCAACCGGGGCGCCGGGAGCGCCGGCGAAGAACGGCTCGCCCGCGCGCTGGAGGTGCTGCGCCGCGGGGCCGGCGTGGAGGTCGCCGTCACCGGCAGCCCCGGCGAGCTCGACGACGTGGTCGCCGCCCGGGGCGCCCGCCGGCTGGTGGTGGCCGGCGGTGACGGGTCGGTGTCGGCCGTCGTCGCCGCGCTCGACCGGGCCGGGGACCTCGGCGACCCGCTCGGCATCGTCCCGCTGGGCACCGGCAACGACCTGGCCGGGGCCCTCGGCCTGCCCGACGACCCGGGCGCGGCCGCGCGCGTGGTCCTCGAGGGCACCCCGCGCCGCCTCGACCTGCTCCGGGACGACGCCGGCGGCGTGGTGGTCAACGCCGTGCACGCGGGCATCGGCGTGCGGGCCGCCGGCGAGGCCGCGCGGCTCAAGGACCGCCTCGGCGCGCTGGCGTACCCCGTCGGTGCGGCGCTGGCCGGCACGGGCCCGGGGGAGGCGCTGCGGGTCGCCGTGGACGGCGCCGTGGTCTCCGTGCCCGACGGCCGCGCCGCCGACGGGGACACCCCGCTGCTCATGGTCGGCGTCTGCAACGGCCCGACGATCGGCGGCGGCACCGCGCTCGCGCCCGGCGCCGACCCGGGCGACGGCCTGGCCGACGTCGTCGTCAGCGCCGCCACCGGCCCGGCCGCCCGGGTGGCGTTCGCCGCCGCGCTGCTGGCCGGCCGGCACGGCGACCGCGACGACGTCGTGGTCGTGCGCGGGCGGGAGGTCACGCTGTCGGGCGGCCCGGTGGGTCTCGACGCCGACGGCGACCTGCTCGATCCGGTGCCGTCCCGCACCTGGCGGGTGCAGCCCGGCGCCTGGTCCGTCCCGCTGCCGGTCCCGCTGCCGGGGTCAGCCGGCCGGTGACCAGCCGAGCAGCGGGCCCAGCCGCTGCACCATGTCGGCGAGCACCTGCTCGTAGTCGGCCTCGCCGAAGCTGAAGGGCAGCGCGAAGACCACCTCGGTCAACTCGCGGAACCCGGCGTGCGCGTACAGCGCCTCGGCGATCTGTTCGGACGTGCCCAGCAGGTCGGGGGCGAAGAGCATCCCGGCCGGGCCCTGCGGGCTGCGGGTGCGCGGCGTGCGGGCCTCGACGTAGGCGGTGTACCGCGCGCGCTGCTCGTCGGTGGCGGAGTCGGTGGGGATCACCACCAGGCCCTGCGACACCCGGCCGGTGCCGCCGGCCTCGCGGTAGGCGCGGACCTGCGCGGCCTGGACCTCGGCGAAGTCCGTCGAGCCGCCCTCGGCCCGGGTGACGCTGCTGGTCAGCAGGTTCATCCCGGCCTGCCCGGCCCACTGCGCCGAGCGGGTGCTGCCGCCGCCGTACCAGAGCCGGCCGCGCAGGCCGGGGGAGTGCGGCTGGACGCGGTCCGACCACTCCTCGACGACGCCCTCGCGGCCGGCGAACGACGCCGCGGGTTCGCCAGCGACCAGCCGCAGCAGCCGCTCGACGCGGCCGTAGGTGAAGTCCTCGACGTCGGCGGTGTCGGGGTAGAGCGCGCCCTTCACGTCGTCCCAGTGCATCGGCGGGCCCACGCTGACGCCGGGGTTCAGCCGCCCGCCGGAGAGGACGTCGACGGTGGCGAGGTCCTCGGCCAGCCGCAGCGGGTTCTCCCACGCCAGCGGCGTGACCGCGGTGCCGAGCGCGATGCGGGAGGTGCGCTGGCTCAGCGCCGCCAGGACGGCGACCGGCGAGGAGATGCCGTACTGCAGGTGCCGGTGCCGCAGCCAGGCACTGTCGAAGCCGAGCCGCTCGCCGAGCTCGACCATCCGCAGCGTCGCCTCGTGCCCGGCGGCCGGGTCGGCCGGGTCGAACGTGCCGAGGGTCAGGAAGCCGAGGTGCTCGAGCGGGGTGCCGGGGGCGGGCATGGCGCCGATCCTGCCCGCCCCCGGCGTGTCCTCAGACGGCGGGCTTGTCGCGATCGGTCACCCAGTCGCGGAAGAGGTCGTCGAGCTGCTGCCCGCTGACCTCCTCGGCGAGGGCCAGCAGGTCGGCGGTGGTCACGTTGCCGTTCGCGTTGTCCCGGACCCAGGTCCGCAGCAGCTCGCCGAAGGCCGCGTCGCCGATGGTCCGCTGCAGGGCGACGAGGAACGCCGCGCCGCGGTCGTACACGGCCTCGGCGAAGAGGTTCTCCGCGCCCGGGTCGGTGAGCGACACGGTCCAGAACTCGTCGCCCGCCGGGATGGCCGCGACCCGGGCGTACTGCTGGGCCAGGTAGCCCGCCCTGCGGCTCTCGCTCCACCGCCACTGCAGGTAGGTGGCGAAGCCCTCGTTGAGCCAGATGTCGGCCCACGTCGTCGGGCTGACGCTGTTGCCGACCCACTGGTGGGCCAGCTCGTGCGCCACGGTGGTCTGGCCCGCCACGCCGGAGTACACCGGCCGGGTCTGGGTCTCCAGCGCGTACCCGACGCTGTCCTCGTCGACGATCGCGCCGAACGAGCTGAACGGGTACTCGCCGAGCAGGCCCTCGAAGAAGGCGATCATCTGCGGCTGCAGCGCCAGGCTGGCCGCGGTGGTGGCCGCCCGGGAGGGGCTCAGGCCCGTCTCGACGTAGTTCAGGATCGGCAGCCCGTCCGGCCCGGTCTGCGTGGTCGCGGCGTAGTCGCCGATCGACGCCGTCGCCAGGTAGCTGGCCATCGGGTCGTCGGCCGACCAGGTCCACGTCGTGCGCCCGCCGCTGGTGACCGGGGCACCGACCGGCTCGCCGTTGGCGATCGCCGTCTTGCCCTCGGGCACGGTGATCCGGAAGTCGTAGGTGGCCTTGTCGGTGGGGATGTCGTTGACCGGGAACCAGGTCGGGGCGCCCTCGGCCTCGTTCGCCACCAGGACGCCGTCGGCGAAGGTCACCCAGCCGTACTGGGCGCCGGTGTTGTCCAGCGGCTGCCCCGGGTAGCCGCTGTAGACGACGGTGACCCGGTGGTCCGTGCCGGCCTTGAGCTTCGGCGCGACGGTGACCACCAGCTCGCCGCCGCGGCCGTCGGGGCCCGGGGGGAGTTGGGTGAAGCGGGCCGGCTTGCCGTCGACCAGGACCGACGACGCCGTGAGCCCGCGCAGGTCGAGCGAGAAGCTCGCCAGGTCCTGGGTGGCCCGGAGGCTGACGACGGCGGTGCCGTCGAGGCGGCCGTCGGCGTACCAGGACAGGCCGAGGTCGTAGTGCTGGACGTCGTAGCCGCCGTTGCCGGCGGCGGGGAAGTACGGGTCGCCGCCGGAGGTGCTGCCCTCGGTGTAGCGCGGCGTGCCGGGCGCGCCGGGCGCCGCGGAGGCGGGGCCGGCGACGGCGACGAGGGAGGCGGCCGCGACGAGCGCGGCGGCGGTGCGGACGGTCGGACGGATGCGCATGCAGGTCCTCTCCGAGGGCCCCGGGCGGGCCGGATCGGGCCACCGTAGGAGGCGCACGTTCCCGTCTCGTTCCCGGGAGGTGTCCCGCAACATCCTCCGATTCGTTGCGCCCGCGTGACCTGCGCCACTACGGTCGCGCGGCATGACGGCGGCAGCGGACGCGGGGACGCGCCTGCGCCGGGCGCTGTCCGGCACCGGCGACGACGAGGGCCCCGTGCGCGCCTTCCGGCTGGCGCGCCGCACCTTCCTGTCCGGCGAGCGGGTGGACATGGGCCCGCTGGCCGCCGAGCTCGGCGTCGACCGCGCGACGCTGTTCCGCTGGGTCGGCAACCGCGACCAGCTCCTCACCGAGGTCATCTGGTCGCTGTTCCTGCCCACCTGGCGCCGCGCGCTCGACGACGCCACGGGCACCGGGGGCCCGCGGGTGGTCGACGCGCTCACCCGCTTCACCCGCGACGTCTGCGCCTCCGCGCCCTTCCGCGCGCACCTGCGCCGCGAGCCCGAGCGGGCGCTGCGCCTGCTCACCACTCGCTCGGCCGACTACCAGGTGCGGGTCACCGGCGCCTTCGCCGCGCTGCTCCAGGACAGCGGCGCCGCCCTGCCCCTGCCGGTCCCCGACACCGCCTACGTGCTCACCCGCGTCGCCGAGTCGTTCATCTACGCCGACCTCATCGCCGGCGCCGAGCCCGACGCCGCCAAGGCCGCCGTCGTCTACGCCGCGCTGCTGCGCTGCCCGGCCCCGCACCCCGGAGAACCGCACCCCGGAGAACCGCCCACCGGAGAACCGCCCACCCAGGAGGAACCGTGACGCTCACCCCGGACCGCACGTCCGCCCCGCTGCCCGGCCGCCTCGGCGACCCCGCCGCCGAGTACCGCACCGACGACCGCGCCGACCGGCGCCTGCGCGAGACGCTCGCCCGCTACGGCCTCGACGCGCAGGCCGCGCCGCCGCCGTTCGGCCCGGAGGCCCCGCTGGAGGACAAGCTGGCGTTCGTCCGCGGCGCCCACGACGGCTTCGAGGGGCTCTACGCCGCGGTCGCCGCGGAGGAGACCCACCGCGACGACGTCACGCGCACCGTGCACGCGGCGCCCGGCCGCGACGGGCACGACGTCCCGCTGTACGTCTTCCGGCCGGCCGGCGTCGAGGGCCCCCTCCCCGGCGTGGTCTACATCCACGGCGGCGGCATGACGATCCTCGACTGCGACAACCGGCTGCACACCCGCTGGTGCGAGGACCTCGCCGCCGAGGGGCTGGTCGTCGTCGCCGTCGACTTCCGCAATGCGGTCACCGCCACCGGCCACGCGCCGTTCCCGGCCGGCCTGCACGACTGCGCCGACGCGCTCACCTGGCTCGACGCGCACCGGGACGAGCTCGGCGCGACCTCGCTGGTGCTGCAGGGGGAGTCGGGCGGGGCGAACCTCTGCCTGGCCTCGGCGCTGCTGGCCAAGCGGGAGGGCCGGCTGGACGCGATCGCCGGCGTCTACGCGATGGTCCCCTACATCTCCGGCGCCTACGGCTGGGACGACGACGCCAAGCGCGCCGAGTTGCCCTCGCTGGTGGAGAACGAGGGCTGGTTCCTCAACACGCTGATGATGGCCATGCTGGTCTCCACCTACGACCCGTCCGGCGAGCACGCCCGCGACCCGCTGGCCTGGCCGTGGTTCGCCACCGTCGAGGACCTCACCGGCATGCCCCCGCACGTGGTGTCGGTCAACGAGCTCGACCCGCTGCGCGACGAGGGCATCGCCTACTACCGCAAGCTGCAGGCCGCCGGGGTGCGCGCGGTGGGCCGGGTGGACCTGGGGCTGACCCACGGCGCCGACTCGATCTTCAAGACCGCCGTGCGCGACGTGTACGACGCCACGGTCGCCGACATCGCCCGGTTCGCCCGCAGCGTGGCGCCCGCCTGAGCCGGGTCGCTGCTCGCCGTCAGCGCACGCGGACGGCGAGCATCGACACCGGCCAGGCCGACCGCGACGCGCACCTGCGCTCGCCGGACTTCCTCGACGTCGAGCGGTGGCCGGAGATCGTGTTCGCCTCCACCGAGGTCGAACAGCTCGACGACGAGGTCTACGAGGTCACCGGTGACCT